>NZ_JBGFFF010000100.1:0-17307 GCF_056175785.1 Acidovorax sp. LjRoot204 | reverse complement strand
GATTCAGGCAAAGCTTCCAWTATCGACAAACAAAAAAGCGGCCAGCACGCCTTGGTGCGTGCTGGCCAAAACCAGCCGGAGCGCTTCGCAGGTGTGCGAAGCGCGGAGGGGGGCTACTGCGAAGCGGTCAGCGACGACGCCCCCGTGCCGCCTGCCCCCAAGCCATCAGGCCCAGCAGGGTGGACAGGATGATCAGCCCCCACTCCGACAAGGTTGGAATGCTGCTGGTCCCGCTGGGCGGCACCGACACCGTGGTGGTGGTGCTGCTGGAGTTGTTGCCGGGATTGGTGTCACCCGGCGCATCCAGCGTGGCTGTGTTGACCAGCGGACGTGCGCCGGTATAGGGCGATGCCAGCGCTGTCACCAGCGTGAAGGTCCGCGAAGCCCCCACTGCCAGAGGCCCGATCGCGCACCGCACTGTGCCTGCCGCATTCATGCAGCCAACGGCCGAGACAAAGCTCACCCCCGCAGGCAGCACATCCACCACTTGTGCGCCATCGCTGGCCAGAGGGCCGTTGTTGGTGACTGTCAGTACGTAGTTGAGCGATGCGCCAGGCGCCAAAGGCCCCACAGGTGCTGACTTGACCAGGGCCAGATCGGTCGCCACGGTAAAGCGGCGCGCAGTGGTGTCATGCGTGACCACGTTGTTGGCCAGGGTGGTTTCCGTCTCGTCCACGGTCACGCTGGCCCGGTTGAAGGCCGTGCCGCTGGTGGCACCCGCCACCGTGAGCGTCTCCGCACGCATGGCATAGGTCACCGTTGCCGTCTGGCCACTGTTAAGGCCTGGGAAAACGCAGCGCAGCGTGCCACTGGTAGCGCCCATGGTCGGCTCGGTACACAAGCCCCCCGCATTCACGGTCAACGCACCTTGGTAGCTGAACGTCGCGGTCGGCGCCGAGCCTGGGGCCGGGAAGATGTCCGTCATCACCACGTTGGTCCCATAGGAAGGTCCGCTGTTGTTGATGGTGACGGTGTAGGTGGTCGGTTGCCCCAGGTCCACCGGGTCGGCGCTGTCCACCTTGTTCACCAGGATATCGAGCTGTGCGGCCGTGACGGGTGTCGTGGTCGTTGCGCTGTTGTTGCTCGTGTTGGACTCGGCAGTGGCAGTGGTTGCAGCGATGCTGTTGACGACGTTGCTGCCCGCAGCGTTGCCCAGGGGCCGCATGCGATAGGTGGCCGTCTGCTGCGAGCCCGCCGTGATGCTCGTCCAGGTGCAGGTGAGGGTTCCTCCGACGGTGCCCGCCGTGATCGGCGAGCAGGATCCACCGCCGCTGACGGTGACCAGCTCGATGAAGGCGGCGTTGGAGGGCAAGGTGTCCACCATCTGCACCGTTTGCGCGGTGGACGGCCCGGTGTTTCCGATCGTCGCCACGAAGGTGATCGGTGCTCCGGCAGCAACGGAGGCGGGGGTCGCGGTCTTGGCAGCCGTGACATCCACCAGGGCCGTGACCTGGCTGGTCACGCTGCCGCTGTTGTTGGGTTGATCAGGATCGCCCACATCGGTGGACCGCACGGTGGCCGTGTTCATGCGATTTCCGGTAGCTGCGATATTGGGGCGTACCACCAGGGTCACCGTCGCTTGTGCACCTGCTGCCAGGGTGCCCAGGGAACAGCTCAGGTTCTGCGAAGTCCCGTTGGTCACCCCGTTGGGCGTGCAAGAGCCCTGCGAGGCTGTAGCCGACTGAAAGCCCCCCGTATTGACCAGGCTGGCCAACGTGTCCGACACCACCACATTGGTGGCCGTTGCAGGGCCCATGTTCTCCACGGTGATGACATAGGTCAGGTTCTCGCCGGCCACCACGGTGGCGGGCGACGCCGTTTTAGACACCACCCGCAGATCGGCCTGCGTTGCGGTCGATGTGACGCCGACCCCCGCACAGTTGTTGGCGGCATTGCTGTCCACCCGTACGCCTGCCCCCAGGGCCACGCAGGCGTTGTTGATGGCCGTACCGGTGCCGGTCAGCATGGCAGAGACGGTGACCACAGGCGCGTCGGTGTTGGCCGACAACGCAGTGGAGCGAGAGCAGTTCCATGCACCAGGCCCTGCAAACGGCAAAGCATCGCAGGTCCATCCGGTCGCGCTGACGAGGGTGTTGAGGGTGACCCCCGCCGGAACTTGGTCTGTGATGGTGATGGTCTGGCCCGCCGGGATGGCCAAGGGGCCGGTGTTGCGTGCTGTCAGTGTGTAGTTGAATGGCTGGTTGGGCACCACCGGGTTGATGCTGGCCGTCTTGGTCAACCGCATGTCTGCGTCGTTGCTGGACGTGACATTGGCCGTGGCGCTGTTGTTGCCAGGCACAGGGTCGGGCAGCGCGGTGCTGACACCCGCCGTGTTGCTCAACACCCCGGTGTTGTCCGCCGTGGCTGTCACGGTAATCGCGGGCATGTTGCTGAAGTTGGCGCCCGCGTACTCTGACCGGGTGCAGGTGATGGTGGCATCACATGTCCATCCGGAGCCCGTCGCAGAAACAAAGGTCAACCCCGCCCCCAAGGTGTCGGTCACCGTGACGACCTGCCCCACCAGCGACACGCCGCCATTGAGGCGGGGCGTCAGCGTGTACACCACGTTGGCACCCTGCGCCACGTTGGAACTGGCGGCCGTTTTGGTGATCGACACATCCGCTCCAGCATTGGAGGCCACATCCACGGTGACCGTGTTGTTGGTCAGATCCCCATCCGGCATTGCCGCGCTGTCTGGCTTGCGGCCAGCCACGGCAAATGCGGCAGTCACGGTGCCGTTCACATTGGACACAGCAGGCACGGTCAACACCGAGGTGGTGGCACCATTCGCCAAGGTGCCCGAGCGGGTACAGCTCACGTTGCCACTGCTCAGCGGATAGCCGCTGGACGGCGTGCACGACCAGCCACTGCCCGAGGGTGCTGCGGTGATCAAAGCCCCGGCAGGCACAGTGAAGCTAATGCTCTGGCTGCCATCTGCCGCGTCCGGTCCCTGGTTGGTAGCCTGCAATGCGTAGCTGTAAGCTTGGCCTGCATTCACGCTGGCAACAGACGGAACTGCAGACACCGAAAGGTCAGCCGCTTGCGTGGCCGTTGTGGCCTGGATGCTGTTGACGTTATTGCTGGCGTTGGGGTCTGCAGTGGTGCTGCCCGCCGTGGCGGTGTTGGTCCACACCCCGGCCGAAGGCAAGCGCACGCGCACTGTCACCGTTTGATTGGCATTGAATGGAATGTCGCCCAAGGCGCAACTGACCGTGCCGCCAGCCTGGTTGCAGGTGCCTGCGGTCGTGTTCACATCAATGAAGACGGAACCTGCGGGCAAGGTGTCTGTCAACGTGACACCCACCGCCCCATTGGGTCCGTTGTTGTCGATGCGCAGTGTGTACGTGAAGATGCCGCCAGCTGGGCCCGGGTCCGGAGAGTCTGCGTGGTTCACCACCAGGTCCGCAGACTGCGCCAGGGCAGCGCCCGCGACCAATCCATTCGCCAGCAGCAGCCAGCCAAACCGGCGCAAGGCGCGGGATGCCCGGCGGGATTTCTCCGCCCAGCGTTGATGGCGCATGCCCTGCTCGGGCTGCGTAGTACCGTCAAATTCCTGTATCTGTCGACTGGGCGGATGCGCGCCCACAAAGAGGCGCGACAACGGATTGAACATAGTTGGTCCTGAAGTGATGAACAGCTCAAGTTTTTGGCCACGCCGCAACCTCACCAGCCCCTTTTCGGGTTGGTAAAAATCGGTGTGAGGGGAGACCGCGAAGACGCCCAGCCTTGGTGGCTGAAGCAGCACTCGAATCTAGCCACGAAACAGGCGCATTGCTGCGGGGCAATAATCGTTAACCATTGCGTGACGCAATGCGTATCGTTCGCACCACTCGCGTGCAGTGCTGTGGTGATCAATTCGGCGGGAGAAGGCGCGGCCCTTGGTTTCCTTGGCCCGCGCAGGCCATCAGGGCTTCAGTGATTCACGCGTTGGAGCGCAGGACATTCCGCGCACGCCAACGCAGTGAACTCCGCTGCGGACGGCAGCGTTGTGCGGCGTTATGCAAGGCCCGTGAGGCTTGAGCAAAGCCAACACGGTGGGCTATGCTGCACCCTATGAACACGCCCCCCCGCCCATGAAGGACTGGATACGCAACGTTTTTTCGATCCGACAGACACGCCGCCCCGCGCCGGTGGGGCAGGTGCCTGCGGTCGGCACGGACATCCAACGGGAGGCGCTGAAGATGGCGGTCACCCATCGGATTTCGGGGGAGTTGTGGGACTGGCTGGTGCTCTCCGGCTGGCGCAATCTGCCAGTGGCAACCGACCGGCGTCGCGGCATGCGGCTACCCGATGAGGCCCTCAAGACTTTGATGGATGCAGCCCCACAAGAGCGCAACCAGGTGTATGCGCGGCTGCTGGAGCAGGCTCAGCCGCCGGAGTGAGCTGGCCCCGCAGCGGCCAAAGAAAACCCCGGGAGCAATCCAGCCCCGGGGTTTCACTTTGAATGGCTTCCCAGCCCCTATTCACGCGGGGTGAAAGCAGATTTCGCCCCGGGGGCGCACCTGCCCACCACCTGCGAGAACCTCAGGCCAGCAGCGCGTTCACGCGCTTGACGTACGCCGCAGGGTCTTCAGGTAAGCCGCCTTCGGCCAGCAGAGCCTGGTCGAACAGGATGTGCGCCAGGTCATGGAAGTGCACGCTGCCGTCGAGCTTCTTGACSAGCGCGTGCTCGGCRTTCACCTCSAGCACSGGCTTGGKCTCGGGCGCSKGCTGRCCGGCCTGCTTGAGCATGCGCGCSAGCTGSGTGCTCATGCCGYCGTCCTGCACCACCAGGCAGGCSGGCGARTCGACSAGGCGSGTGGTCACGCGCACGTCYTCGGCCTTGTCCTTSAGSGCTTCCTTGAGCTTGGCGAGCACGGGTTTGAACGCCTCGGCAGCCTCTTCAGCGGCCTTCTTCTCGGCCTCGTCCTGCAGCTTGCCCAGGTCCACGGCGCCCTTGGCCACGCTTTGCAGCGGGGTGCCGTCAAACTCGTGCAGGTAGTTCAGTGCCCACTCGTCCACGCGGTCGGTCATCAGCAGGACCTCGATGCCCTTTTTCTTAAAGACTTCGAGCTGTGGACTGTTCTTGGCAGCAGCCAGGGTGTCGGCAGTGATGTAGTAAATCGCCTCCTGGCCTTCCTTCATGCGGGCCTTGTAATCGGCAAAACCGACCGTCACGGCGTCGCTGGTGGTGGATGCAAAACGCAGCAGCTTGGCCAGGCGCTCGCGGTTGCCAAAGTCTTCACCCAGGCCTTCCTTCAGCACGGCGCCAAACTCGGCGTAGAACGCGGTGTACTTGCCTTCCTTGGCCTTGTCGTCGGCATCCACCACGTCGGTCACGCCGTCGGCGCCCGCTGCGGCGTCGTGCTTGTCGTGCTTGGCCAGGTCTTCCAGCATCGAGAGCACGCGCTTGGTGGAGCCTTCGCGGATGGACCGTACGTCACGGCTTTCCTGCAGCAGCTCGCGGCTCACGTTCAGCGGCAGGTCGGCCGAGTCGATCACGCCCTTGACGAAGCGCAGGTAGGTGGGCATCAGCGCTTCGGCGTCGTCCATGATGAACACACGCTTCACATACAGCTTCACGCCAGCCTTCTTGTCGCGGTTCCACAAATCGAACGGCGCCTTGGCGGGGATGTACAGCAGCTGCGTGTATTCGGTGTTGCCTTCCACGCGGTTGTGCGCCCAGGTCAGTGGGGCTTCGTGGTCGTGGCTGATGGTCTTGTAGAACTCGGCGTACTGCTCGTCGGTGATGTCCTTCTTGGGACGCGTCCACAGGGCGCTGGCCTTGTTGATGGTTTCCCACTCGCCCGTCTTGACCATGCCGCCGGGCTGGCGGCCACCGTTTTCGTCGTTGGGATTGATCAGCTCGCCGTCTTTCCACTCYTCCTTTTCCATSAGGATGGGCAGSSWGATGTGGTCGGARTATTTGSCGAYGAYCTGCTTGAGCTTCCAGGCRTTGAGGTATTCSTCGGCGTCGTCGCGCAGGTGCAGSRTGATGCKGGTGCCGCGCGGGGCGCGGGTGATGGTTTCCACCTCAAAGTCGCCCGTCCCGCCGCTGATCCAGCGCACGCCTTCGTCGGCCTGGAGGCCCGCACGGCGCGATTCCACCGTGATCTTGTCGGCCACGATGAAGCCGGAGTAGAAGCCCACGCCGAACTGGCCGATGAGCTGGGCGTCCGCCTTCTGGTCGCCGCTGAGCTTGCCCATGAAGTCCTTGGTGCCACTCTTGGCAATGGTGCCCAGGTGGTCGATGGCCTCCTGCTGGCTCATACCGATGCCGTTGTCGGTGATGGTCAGCGTCTTGGCGGCCTTGTCGAAGGTCACGCGCACTTCGAGGTTGGGCGCGTCTTCGTACAGGGCGGGCTTGTCCAGCGCTTCAAAACGCAGCTTGTCGCAGGCGTCCGACGCGTTGGAGATCAGCTCGCGCAGGAAGATTTCCTGGTTGGAATACAGCGAATGGGTGACCAGGTGCAGCAGCTGGGCCACTTCGGCCTGGAACGACAGGGTTTGCTTGCTCATGGAGGGGTTCTCTCTATGGAAATCGGTCTGAACGAATACGAATGGGATCGGCACAAAAAATCACGCCTGCCGAACCAGCAGGCGTGATGTAGGGGCGTGCGCCCGTTTTTCAAGGGCCAGGCATGGCGGTCGTTGACCGCCCGGCGGGGCCTCACGGCTCAGCCGTCGGTGGTGATGCGCTCGATCAGCGTCTTGAGCATGGTGTCGGCCTTGTCGTTGGCCACCTGGCAGGTGCCCGCCGCCGCGTGGCCGCCGCCGCCAAACTCCAGCATCAGGTTACCCACGTGGGTCTTGCTGCTGCGGTCCAGGATGGACTTGCCGGTGGCAAACACCGTGTTCTGCTTCTGCAGGCCCCACATCACGTGGATGGAGATGTTGCACTGTGGAAACAGCGCATAGATCATGAACCGGTTGGTGGCCCAGATGGTTTCCTCGTCGCGCAGGTCCAGCACCACCAGGTTGCCGATGCGAATGGCACAGCTTTGCAGCTGGGCCTGGGCTTTGGGGGCGTGCTCGCGGTACAGATTGACGCGCTCTTGCACATCGGGCAGCGCCAGGATCTCGTCGATGGTGTGGTCGCGGCAATACTGGATCAGGTCCATCATCAGCGCATAGTTGCTGATGCGGAACTCCCGAAAACGCCCCAGGCCCGTGCGCGAGTCCATGAGGTAGTTCAGCAGCACCCAGCCCTGGGGGTTGAGGATGTCGTCGCGTGAATACTGCGCCGAGTCGGCCTGGTCCACGGCGGCCATCATCTCGTCGGTGATGCGCGGGAACGCGGCCTTGCCGCCATAGTGGTTGTAGACCACGCGCGCGGCCGAGGGGGCGTGGGCCTCGATGATGTGGTTCTCGTCACGGCGACCCGAGTTGCGGATGGTTTCGGACTCGTGGTGGTCGAACACCAGGTGCGCACCCGGCACGTAGGGCAGGTTGGTGGTGATATCGCGGCTGGTGATAGGCACCTTGCCGTCCTGCATGTCCTTGGGGTGGACAAAAGTGATCTCGTCGATCAGGTTCAGCTCATTGAGCAGCACCGCGCAGACCAGGCCGTCAAAGTCACTGCGGGTCACCAGGCGGTATTTCGCATCACTCACTAAATTCTCCTTGTTACGTAGCGCACCGCGACATGGTAGCCGCGCCCCGGCCCCTGGCAAGCGCCGCCTGCGTCAAAAAGCAGGCCGCCCAGGTACTCATACCTGCATCCATTCCTGCAGCTGCCGCGCCACGCCCGCATCTGCCAGCAGGTCCAGGTGGCCCAGGCGATAGAACACCGCCTGCCGGGCCTTGGCAAAGCCCAGCGTCCTTTCGGGATCATCGTGGATGCCCAGCGCACTGTGCAAGGGCACCAACCCGTCCCCCACCAGCCGCTCGCCCACCGGGCTGCGCCGCGCAGCCAGGGTGGCCGCCACCGCGTGGCATGCCACTCCGGGAGGCAGCGGCACGGGGGTGCGCTGGTCTGGGCTTTTGCGAAAGCGGTCCCGCCCCAGCCAGTCCGTATCGAGCACATGGCCGTAGCGCAGGTCGGTGATGCCCGCACTGCGCAACTGGGCCAGGCGGGCAAAGGGGCGTGAGTACGCGGTGCTGCCCAGCAGCACATCCACCCAGTGGCCCGCGCGCTCCAGGGGCGCGCCGTGGTGCGGGGTGCCCAGAAAAACCAGGTGGCGCATCCGGGGCAGCCAGCCGCCGGAGCCTGCCAGGGCCTGTGCGGCATGGTGGCAGGCGCTGCGCGCCACCAGCCCACCCATGCTGTGGGCCAGGATGGACAGCTCCGTCACCGGCACGGGCCACGAAGCCACCAGGGATGCAAGCAGGGCCGATAACTCGGCACCGTTGGTGGATGTGTGCTGGCCGGTGTTGTAGCGCAGGTAGACAGGGGTATAGCCCAGGGCCTCGGCCAGATGGGCGCCATGGTCGTGACCGTGGCGCAGCCACTGCAGGTCGTTCATGCACAGGCCATGCACCAGCACCAGGAGCTTGCCCGTGGCGGCGCCCGGTGCAGCCAGCGCGCACAAGTCCAGGGGCCGACCCTGCTGGTACCAGCCCATCTGCGTGCACAGCGGGTTGCCGTCGCGTTGCAGGCGGTCGCCCATCACGCCGTTGAGCGCGGCGATGACCGCCTCGCGCTCCCAATGCACTGCGGCGGATGGCGTGACCGGAGCAAAAAACGGTTCCAGCCGCGCCAGCCCGGCTTGCAGGCCCGCATCCACCAGCTGCGTTACCCCCCGGATGCTTTGGTACACCAACCCGGTCAGCCCCCGCGTACGACCCGGCTGGGCACCGCCCGGCAGCCCCAGCGTGCCCAGCACCGACTGGTGCACCCCCTCGGCCACCCGGCTGATGCCGGTGGTGGCCTGCGCGGCCAGGCGCGCGACACCGCGCAGGTCGGACGCCCGCAACTGGCGCAGCGGGTTGGCCTTCGCCGCAATGGCGCCGTCGACCGGAGGGGCAGAAGCAGCAGGCTTGCGCAGCCGGGGTGTGGACGGTGGGGGCATGAAAGGGCTCCGTTTAAAAAATGTCAGGGAGCCCGGGGCTCTCAGAACCGCTCGTTGGGCGAAAGATAACGCCACTGCCCCACCGGCAGGTTGCCCAAGGTCACCCGGCCGATGCGGATGCGCTTGAGACCCACCACCTTGAGCCCCACCAGTTCGCACATGCGGCGGATCTGGCGTTTTTTGCCCTCGGTGAGCACAAACCGCAGCTGCTCGGGGTTTTGCCAATCGACCTTGGCAGGCTTGAGCGGTTCGCCGTCCAGGCTCAGGCCATGGCGCAGGCGTTCCAGCAACTCTCTGGGAAACACCGCCTGCACATTGGTGCTGACCGGGTCACGCTCGTCGATTTCCTGCAGCGGCGCGGAGCGCTCGCCGGGGTGGCGTGGCACCGCCTGACCGGGGGCCTGGTAGACCACGCGCACCAGGTACTCCTTTTCCATCTCGGAGTCCTCGCCAATGATCTGCCGGGCCACGCGGCCGTCCTGGGTCAGCACCAGGAGGCCTACCGAATCGATATCGAGCCGCCCGCAAGGTGCCAGGCCCCGCAGCTGCGGCGGGGAGAAGCGGTTGCGGCTGGGGTCATCGCGCCAGTGGGTGCGGGGGTTGATCAGCGCCACGGCGGGCGTGTGACCGTCCTCGGCCTGGCCGCTCACATAGCCAATGGGCTTGTTCAGCAGGATGGTGACGCGCTGCTCCTGGAAACCCTGGGCAATCTTGTCCACCTCAATGCGGTCGGCCGCCGTGACCTGCTGGCCCATGGTCGCCACCACGCCGTTGACCTTGACCCAGCCCTGCTCCACCCAGTCGTCGGCCTCGCGGCGCGAGCACAGGCCCAGCTCGGCCATGCGCTTGTTCAGGCGCGAGGTGGGCAAGCCGCCCACGGTGCTGGTGGCAGGCGCAGGCACCTGGCGCACGGGCGCCACAAATGCGCCTGACGCGACGCGGTAGCTGGACGGCGCTGGAGCGCGCGACGGACGGGGGGCCCTGGGTGGCGGCGCAGGCCGTGCAGGCGCAGGCTTGGCCGCCAGGGTCGGGCGGCGCAGCACGGGACGCGCGGCAGGCGCAGAGGAAGAAACAGGCGTGGAGCCGCCAGCGTCAGAGGCTGGGGCAGCAGCGGAGCCCGCGGGCGGGCGAGAGGAGGAGGAAGACATTGCGTGTATTTTCGCCTGTGAACTGCTTTGAACAGGTTCTTAGCCCCCAAACTGAGATGCAACGGCCTGGCGCCAGCTACCCCTGGCGGGCCTGCCAGGCCAAGAAATCATCCACCGGCAGGGGCCGCGCAATGTGATACCCCTGCGCCTCGTCGCAGGCCAGGACGCGCAGGCGCTCCAGGATGGCGGCGGTCTCCACGCCTTCGGCCACCACGGTGAGCCCGAGGTTGTGCGCAAGGTCGATGGTCGAGCGCACGATCATCGCGTCGTCTTCGCCCGTCTCCATGCCCATCACAAACGACTTGTCGATCTTGAGCTCATCGACCGGCAGGCGCTTGAGGTAGGCCAGCGACGAATAGCCCGTGCCGAAATCGTCGATGGACAGCTTGAAACCCTGCTCCGACAAGCGGTTGAGCATGGCCTCGGCGCGCTGCGGATCGTCCATGATCGCGCTTTCGGTGATCTCCAGGCAAAAGGCACTGGCCGCCACTCCGTGGCGCGCCAGGATCTCAGCGAGCCGGTGGCTCAGCTCGGGGTCGAGAAGATCGCGGGTGGAGAGGTTGACCGACACCCTGAGCGGCAGGCCCTGCGTGCGCGGGTCGGCCAGCAGGCGCGCGACTTCTTCAAACATCCACAGCGTGAGGTGGCGCACAAACCCGGTCTGCTCGGCAAACGGGATGAACTGCATGGGCGGCACCAGCCCGCGCTGCGGGTGTTGCCAGCGCACCAGCGCCTCGGCCGCCAGGCCYGGCTGCCCGTGCAAGGGCACCTTGGGCTGCAGGTACAGGCGCAGCTCATGGTGCTCCACGGCGTGGCGCAGCTCGGTCAGCAGCGACAGGGTCTGCGCACTGGACGAATCAAACGCTGCGTCGTACTGCAGGGCTCCGCTGAGCTTGCGCTTGGCGGCATACATGGCGATTTCAGAGCGGCTGAGCAGCGTGTCGGCGTCACCCGCATTGCCCGGCCAGCAGGCAAAACCAATGCCTGCGCTCAGGTCCACCGTCTGGTCCTCAAAGGCCAGCGGTTGCTCGAACGACTGGTTGATGCGCTGGGCAATCTCGTGTGCCGCAGCGGCGTCGGCGCGCTGCAGCAGGATGGCGAACTCATTGCCCCCCAGGCGCGCCACCATGTCATCGGGCGAACGCACCTGCTGGCTCAGACGCTCGGCCACGGCCTGCAGCAGGCGGTCGCCAAAGGCGTAGCCCAGCACGTCGTTGACATGCTTGAAGCGGTCCAGGTCCAGCGTGAGCACTGCCAGCGGCTGCGCAGGATCGGCACTTGCGGCGATGGCCTGCACCACGGCGTCACGAAAGCGCTCCCGGTTGGGCAGGCCCGTCAGGCGGTCCCAGTAGGCGAGGCGGCGGATTTCGGTTTGCTGCGCGCCGATGTCCACGCGCATGTGGTCGAACGAACGCGCCAGGTTGCCGATCTCGTCCGTGCGGTCGGTGTGCTCCAGCGGCACATCGTATTCACCGCGCGAGAGCCGCTGCGTGGCCGCCAGCAGCGAGCGCAGGGGCGTGGTGAGCCGTTGCGCCACCAGGCCCGTGCCTGCCGCAAACAGCAGCACGCCCGCCACGGTGATGATGGCCAGCAACACCTGCAGCTGGCGGTAGGGCGCCACCACCTCGTCCACCGAACGCAGCAGCAGCGAGTGCACCTCCCCCCCCACGCTGTCGAGCTTGCTGGAGCGCGCAAGCAAGGTGCCCTCGACTGTCTGCAGCTCGCCTGCCGCGCCACCGGTGCTCAGCAGCAAGGCCCGCGCATCTGCGGGCAAGGTGCTGACCGACAGGGTCATCGCTCCCTCCGGGGACTTGATCATCAGGGCCACATGCACCGACAAGAGCTGCCGCATTTCGTCGGCACGCGACTGGTCGATGCGAAAACCCATCAACACCCAGCCAATGACCACCGGCGCACGCATGGGCACCATCACGAACTGGTAGGGCACGCCATCCATCACCGCAATCTGGCTGCCCTGGGGCTGCTGCGCCAGGCGCGGCACCACCTGCCGCAGCGTGGCCGGGAATTGCTCCATGCTGTCGGACAGGCTGACCGCGCGCAGCTCCAGGTCCGTTCCGAGCAGCGCAGTCACGGCTGCGCCGATGCGGCTGCCATGGTTCTCCAGCACCGACTGGATGGTTTCCTCGTCCCCCGAGTTGACCGCCGAGCGAAAGCCATAGTCAGCCGCGAGCAGGGCCGATCCCTGGCGCAGCTGCTCGGCATTCTGGTCGAGCAGGCGGCGCCAGATGTTTTCGTCCAGGTCCAGGGCCCGCGCGATCTGGGCGCGGGCATTGCGGTCGATGGAGGCCCGCACCACGGCAAACCCTGCCGCCTGCACGATGAGCAGCAGCAGCAGCGACAACCCCACCAACCGCAGGATCAGGCTGCGCCGGGCCAGGCGCAGCCGCTTCAAGGTTGCAACCCCGTCATGCGCACCGACGCCATGGCGGAGCCTGTTGCGGGCACGGTCAGCGCCTGCTCCAGGGCTGGGGCACCCACCGGCAGGCGGGTGTGCCAGGTGCGCAGCGTGTAGGTGCCGGGCGGCACATTGTCGAGCTGCGCCTTGCCCGTGGCGGCGGGGGTACGGGCGTAGTACGGCGTGTCCACCACCAGCACCCAGCCCACCATCTGGTCATGGATGTTGCAGCCCAGGGCCACCACACCGGCCTTGTCAAACAGCACCGGGTTGGATGGCGTGCCGCTGTAGAGCTTGAGTTCGAACTTCTTGGCCGGCGAGAAGGAGTACACATGGTGCCGCACCGAGTCGCGGTTGGGGAACAGCACCTCGGTGCCCACCGGCACCACCAGCAGGCCGGGCACAAACTGCCGTTTCTCCTGCGCCATCTCCACACCGGTCAGCGGTTTGACCTGCTTGCGCGCCTCGGCCGAGTCCAGGAACACCACCGCATCGGCCACAGGCTTGCCCGCAGCGTCGGACACATCCACCTGCACGGTGCCTGCCTGTGCGCCGCCGGCCACCAACGCCAGCGCAGCGAGTGCCGCTGACGAGGTACGCATGGCGTGACGCAAGGCTTGGTGCACCGCGCGCGGCCGCAGCGTCGGCAGGCCGTCCGGCCTCATGGTTCGATCGCCAGGCCCACCAGGGGCGCGCCATCGCCCACCAGGCCCAGGGGGCGGGTGGCGCCGGTTGCCAGGTCCACCTGGTGCAGCCGGGTCTGGATATCGGCGGCGGTGCGCACGGCGATGAGAGCGGTGTTGCCCACGTCGGCGATGTCAAAACCCACGTCCGTGAGCGGCCCCAGCCCCAGCGGGCCCACGGTGCGCAGCTGCCCGGCGTTGGGCGACACCACGGGCTGGGTGCCCTCGCGCGAGCCCTGCATCACCAGCACGCCCAGCGCATGGTCGATGGCGTAGTTGGTGGTGATCTTGCTGTCGTTGGGGTTGTAGGTGTAGGCGGCACCGGCAATGTCGGGCCTGCGGCGGGCGTTGACGTCGCCCCAGGCGTAGCGCAGGCTGGGGTCGGGCTGCACCCCTTCCACCGCAGTGTCGCCATCGACCACCGCCCCGGTGTCGGGGTGCAGACGCAGGTTCTGGCCGGTGTTTGACACCACCCGGATACGGTCGGCTGCCGGGTTGAAATCAAAGCCGAAGACTGCGCCTTGCAGCGCCAGCGCGGCGGGTGCAGGGCCCACCGGGCGCAGCGCGCCGGTGGGGATGTCGAGCGTGTACAGGCGGCCCGCCTGCGACAGCGCATAGAGCACGCCCTTGGCCACGCGGAAGTCGATGCCCACCAGCCGCTCGCCGGGCGCCAGGCCCGTCACGGGGCGCCGCTCCAGGATGCGCTCGGGCTGCGCGGCCTGGAAGGTAATGAGCTCATGCGAGGCCGTCACGGCCACCAGGGTATCGCGCAAACCGGTGTCGTGCCGGGGTGCCGCACAGCCGGCCAGCAAGGCCAGGGCGGCTGCAGCGAGGGTGGTGCGCAGCGTGGAGGAGGGAAAAAACGGATGCATGAAAGACCTCGCAAGTGTTACAGGTTTATACCTGATCGGTAGCGCCCGTGGCGTGGGCAAGGGCAAACCCCAAGCCCCACATTCACTTTGTTTTTGATAGCAACACAGGTATTCATTACAGGCGACTGCGATGGTTTTGCGAATAATTTCAGCACCACCTTCTGTTGCACTTTGGCGCCAGTGCACCAGGGTCGTGCGGCGCGGCATTTGTAACAAACACGGCTATGCAGATCGGGCATGGGACCATCCTCAACGCTCATGACACATTTTGTTGTTATTGCCTACACTGCACCGACTCCAGCGCCCGTTCAACGGACGCGCGGCGGCCGGTGGGCACCGTTATTGCTTTGCGCAGAGGCCCCCGTTTGATCACGCTTTGATCCTTTTCGATACCCAAGGACCCCCATGCCGGCTGCTTCCACCTTCAAATCCCTGTCGATTTCCAGCCGGCTCAGCCTGGGGTTCGGCTGCATGCTGGTACTCCTGGTGGCGGTGGCGGCAGTGGGCCAGCTGTCCGTGGGCAAAGTGCACGATCAGATGACGCAGATCACCGGAGTGGGCGCCAACAAGGCCAAGCTGGTCAACGGCATGCTGGAAAGCGTGAGCGCCATCGGCATCCAGAGCCGCTCCGCCGCCATGCTCAACGACATCGACCCCAAGCAGGCGCGCGAGCAGATCGGGGCCGTGGGCAAGACGCTCAAAGAATACGCCACGCAAGAAGCTGCTTTGACCCAGTTGCTCACCCCTGCCACGGCCACCCCCGCAGAACTCAAGCTGCTGACCGAGGTGCAGGCCCTGGGCGGCAAGACCCGCCCCGAACTGGACAGCGCCATCAAGGCCGCTGACGACGGCGACACCGTGAGCGCCACGCTGGCGCTGATGACACGCGTGGCCCCCGCAGAAACCGCCTGGCGCGCCAAGCTGCGCGAACTGATCGAGCTGCAAAACACCTTGAATGCCGAGGCCACGGTCTCGGCAGAGCAAACCCAGAGCAGTGCCCGCGTGGTGGGTGGGCTGCTGGTGCTGCTGGCCATCGGGCTGGGCGCGCTGATTGCCTGGCGCATCACGGCCAGCATCACCGCCCCCATTGGCCGCGCAGTCGTGGTGGCCGAACGCATTGCACGCGGCGACCTCACCTCGCAGGTCGAAGTGCGTATCCACGACGAAACTGGCCGCCTGCTCGAAGCCATTGCCGCCATGCAGGAGCGCCTGCGCACCCTGGTGGGCGAAATCGGCCAGACCGCCGACTCCATCCTGGTGGCCAGCTCCGAAGTGGCTTCGGGCAACCTGGACCTGAGCCAGCGCACCGAACAGACCTCGCACAACCTGCAGGGCGCCGCGACAGCGCTGGTGGACCTGACCGGCACGGTGTCGCAAAGCGCCGACTCGGCCCGCCAGGCCAACCAGCTCGCGTCCACCGCGTCCGATGCGGCCACACGCGGCGGCGAAGTGGTGGGCCAGGTGGTGCGCACGATGGACACCATCAGCGCCAGCTCGCGCAAGATCGCCGACATCATCAGCGTGATCGATGGCATCGCGTTCCAGACCAACATCCTGGCGCTGAACGCCGCCGTGGAGGCCGCCCGTGCGGGCGAGCAGGGCCGCGGCTTTGCGGTGGTGGCGGGCGAGGTGCGTAACCTGGCGGGGCGCTCGGCCCAGGCCGCGCGCGAAATCAAGGCGCTGATCGGAACCAGCGTGGACCAGGTGCAAGAGGGCAGCACGCTCGTCAACCACGCCGGCAAGACGATTGAAGAACTGGTGCAGTCGGTGCGCCGCGTCTCCGACATCATGGGCGAGATCACGGCGGCCACGCAGGAGCAAAGCCAGCGCATCGGGCATGTGAGCCAGTCGGTGGGTGTGCTGGAAGAAATGACCCAGCAGAACGCCGCCCTGGTGGAGGAAGGCGCAGCCGCTGCCGACAGCCTCAAGGATCAGGCCGGGCGCCTGACACAGATGGTGGGTACCTTCCGCCTGACGCGCGACGGCGGCGACGAAAACAGCTGGGGCACAGCCAGCGCCTCCGCATCGCCCACCGCAGTGCCAGCGCCCACGCGCACGGCAGCCCCGCGCCATCTGGCCTCAGCCCCATCATCCCGCGCTCCCGCACTGCCACGTAGCTGACGGGACCTTCAATCGGGCGCACTCCACGCCAGGGGCGCCAAGCAAGGACCGCCCCGCAGCGAGGGCGTCGCCCCCCTAAGGGGGAAGGCGCACAGCGCCTCAGGGGGGAGTCACACTGGATCGCAACGCCGCCAGGTCCAGCACCCGCAGGCCGCCGTACTCCACCCGGATCGCCCCCTGCGCCTCCAGCGCCGCCAGCGCCTCGTTCACCCGCTGACGCGACAGCCCCACCAGATAGGCCAGCTCTTGCTGCGTGATACGCAGCACCTCGCCCACGCCCGGGTACAGCACGGGGTTGAACAGCGACGCCAGGCTGCGCGCCACACGCACATCGGGATTGTTCAGGCGGTCGATCTCGCGGGCTGCAATGAACTGGCCCAAGCGCTCGTTGAGCTGGTTCATCACAAAGCGGTTGAAGCCGATGGAGTGGTCCAGCAGCCAGTGRAAGCTSTCRATCGGCAGCCCSGCCACCACGCTSYKSCGCAGSGCCTGGATGTTGTAGCGGTAGGGCTCGCGCTTSATSRYSGTGCCYTCGCCRAACCAGCCGCCGGGCGGCAGGCCCGCATAGGTCATGGTCTGGCCCTGGGCGTTGTCGGTGCTCATCTTGAGCAGGCCCTCCACCACCCCAAACCAGTAGGTCACCGGGCGCCCCACGCGGCACACATAGTCGCCCGCCTTGGCGTCCCCCACCAGCAACGAGGCCACGGCGCGCTCTCGCTCGGCGGGCAGCAGCAAGTCGAGCCACGGAATACCGTCAAGCTCCTGCGGCGTGGGCGAACGGCGCCGCTGGTGCAGCGACAGGTCCTGGTGGGTGCGTGGGTCCATGGCGCAAAGGTTCTCACGAAAAAGGGCGCCCGAAGCCGCCCCGGCATGCGGGAATACCACGATCCCAATTGTCGCCAGACCGACAAAAAAATGCCAATCGTGACGGGATGATGTCGCCTCGCGCCCCGCCCGTACAGGGCCGGAGCCCCCGAGGAGACAAGCACCATGACCCAACACCCTTCCATCACCGCACGCACCGTCCCACCCGCGCCCACCGCGCCGCGCCCCCTGGCCCGCCGCCAGGTGCTGGCC
>NZ_JBGFFF010000099.1:0-17580 GCF_056175785.1 Acidovorax sp. LjRoot204 | reverse complement strand
CTATGAGATGTGTCCAAGTCTTGGTCTCCGGTCTAGCCGTATGTGTGTAATGCAGGAGCGTATCGGCTGCAGTCTGGAAGGACGGAACCAAAGCGAATCCATCAAGTGTCCAGACGAAATCCACCAAGCTCTGCTTTTCAACGATCAGTTCGGAAACTTCGCGTCCGAAATTACTGAAACCAGAGTTAAGACCCACAACACCGATAAGCGGCTTATCACTCGAGCTATTGTCAAATCCGACGTACTTGTTGTATCTATTGAGTTCCCTGTCAGTCTTCAACGTCGAAGCACGGCCAGTTGAATCAATAACTTTGGCCAAATGATCAAGGGCATCCGCGAGAGTCTTTTTAGTGAGTGTGCGTTTTGCCTCAGTCAATCCAATAGTTGCCTCGATCGGAAGCACTTCTATTGTTGAACTAGACAATTGCAGTAGCGGTGGAATGTGGTTGTCCGCAATCAACAAATCGCACTGTGGAAGATTCTTCTTTTCTGCAAGCAGCTCCGGGGTAGCAATGTATCCGCTGGTCACACGAAACTGCCCAGGAACAACATATTTGGAAAATGTTTGACGCAGGAACTGTTCGCACAGAGAGCCACTAGTCTTCAGCTCACCATCTAGCCCCCCTCCTTCTGCAACAACAGATCTGATTCAGCTAGAACCAACTCCAACTGCCGAAGATAAACCTTGTGTAGATCAGTAATCGTAGGCATGGAGTGGTCGTCAAAAACTAAATAACTAATCTTGCTATCAAGATGATCGATCTATGGCGCTTGAGTCTCACAATCTCAATGCGCCTTATCCCAGTTCGGCCCCACCCCCACCTCAGCCAATAACGGCACCTTCAGCGCCGCCACCTCTGCCATCAGGCGCGGGATGTGGGTCTTGAGCCAGTCCACCTCGCTCTCAGGCAGCTCAAACACCAGTTCGTCGTGCACCTGCATGATCATTTGGATGCCCGGCTTGTGCGTGTCCAGCTCCTTCTGAACCGCCACCATGGCCAGCTTGATGAGGTCTGCCGCCGTGCCCTGCATGGGGGCGTTGATAGCGGCGCGCTCGGCCCCGGCACGGCGAGGGCCGTTGGGGGAGTTGATCTCGGGCAGGTACAGGCGGCGGCCAAACACGGTTTCGACGTAGCCCATGGATTTGGCGGCGGCCTTGGTGTCGTCCATGTACTGCTTTACGCCGGGGTAGCGCTGGAAGTACTTGTCGATGTAGGCGGCGGCTGCTTTGGTCTCTATCCCTAAGTTCTTGGCCAGGCCAAAGCTGCTCATGCCGTAGATGAGTCCGAAGTTGATGACCTTGGCATAGCGGCGTTGCTCGCTGGTGACCTGATCCACCTCCACCCCAAACACTTCGGCAGCGGTGGCGCGGTGCACGTCCAGCCCGGCGTGGAAGGCGTGCAGCAGCGAGTGGTCGCCACTCAGGTGGGCCATGATGCGCAGCTCGATCTGCGAGTAGTCGGCACTCGCAATCACGCGGCCTGCGGGGGCTACGAAGGCCTCGCGCACGCGGCGGCCTTCCGGAGTACGGATGGGGATGTTCTGCAGGTTGGGGTCGTTGCTGGACAAGCGCCCAGTCACAGCCACGGCCTGCGCGTAGTGCGTGTGCACGCGGCCTGTGCGTGGCAGCGCCAGCTGGGCCAGCTTGTCGGTGTAGGTGCCTTTGAGCTTGACGAGGCCCCGGTGCTCCAGCAGTTTGGCGGGCAGGGGGTAGTCCTCGGCCAGCTTTTCCAGCACTTCTTCGTCGGTGCTGCGGGCGCCGGTGGCGGTCTTCTTGACCACGGGCATGCCCAGCTTGTCGAAGAAGATTTCGCCCAGCTGCTTGGGGCTGCTCAGGTTGAAGGGCTGGCCTGCAATCTCGTACGCCTCGGTTTCGAGCTGCAGGATGCGCTGGCCCAGTTCGTGGCTTTGGGCGGCCAGCGTGGGTGCGTCAATCAGCACGCCGTTGCGTTCGATGCGGTACAGGGCTTCGCTGCTGGCAATCTCCAGCTCGTAGATGAAGCGCAGTTTGTCATCCGCCTGCAGCAGCGGCCACAGGGCGTTGTGCACGTCCAGGGTCTGGTCGGAGTCTTCGCACGAGTAGGCAGCGGCCTTGTCCACCGGCACCTGGGCAAACGGAATCTGGTGCGCGCCTTTGCCGCACAGGTCTTCGTAGGTGATGCCTTTGCGGCCGGTGTGGCGCTCGGCCAGGCTGGTCAGGTTGTGGGGCTTGTGCACTTCGAGCACATAGCTTTGCAGCATGGTGTCGTGTGTGTAGCCCTGCACCTCGATGCCATGGTTGGCGAACACATGGCGGTCRTACTTGATGTGCTGGCCCAGCTTATGGTGCTTGGGGTCTTCCAGCCAGGGCTTGAGACGGGCGAGCACTTCATCCAACGGCAGTTGCGCGGGCGCATCGGGGCCTTCGTGGCGCAGGGGAATGTAGGCGGCCTCGCCGGGCTGCACGCTGAAACTGATGCCGACGATTTGTGCGCGCATTTCGTCGAGGGAATCGGTCTCGGTGTCGATGGCCGCGAGTGGGGCTTTGTGCAGGCGCTCCAGCCACTGGTCAAAGTCCGCCCAGTTCAGGATGGTGTCATACACCACGGTGCGGTGCTGGGCTTCTTCGGCCACGGTGCTGGCGGAGTGGTCGGCAAACAGATCGCCGCTTTGGCCGGGCATGGCGACGGTGGGGGCTGTGGTGGCGAGGGCCACGGCACCCTTGATCGCGCTGGCCAAGCCCTTGAAACCATACTTTTCGTAGAACGGCAGCAGGCCGGCGTTGTCCGGCGTGTCCAGCGTGATGTCATCAAACGCGGGCAACCCGGGGATGTAGTCGGCCAGCGCGCAATCGGTCTTCATGGTGACCAGCTGGCGGCTCAATGCCAGCTGACCACTGGCGATCGCCTCGCGCAGGTTGCTGCCCGCCACGCCCTTGATGGCGTCGGCGTTGGCGATCAGGTTGTCGAGCGAGCCATATTCTTCCAGCCACTTGGCGGCCGTCTTGGGGCCCACCTTGGCAACGCCGGGCACGTTGTCCACGGTGTCGCCCACCAGCGCCTGGTAGTCCACCATCAGCGTGGGTGGAACGCCAAACTCTGCCGTCACGCCTGCCACATCGCGGCGCTTGCCGCTCATGGTGTCGATGATGGTGATGTGCTCGTTGACCAGCTGGCTCAAATCCTTGTCGCCGCTGGACACGATGACCTCAATGCCCTGTGCGGCCGCCACGTGGGCCAAGGTGGCGATCACGTCGTCGGCCTCCACGCCGGGCACGGCCACCACCTTCCAGCCCAGCAGGTCCACCACCTCATGGATGGGCTCRATCTGGCTGCGCAGATCGTCGGGCATGGGCGAGCGCGTGGCCTTGTACTCGGTGTACAAGGCATCGCGGAAGGTGGGGCCCGAGGCGTCGAACACGCACACCGCGTAGTCGGCCACCACCTCTTTGCGCAGGGCCTGCATCATGTTGATCATGCCGCGAATGGCACCGGTGGCAGGGCTGGTAGGGTCGCCCGGCACGGCCCGCAGGTCGGGCATGGCGTGGAAGGCGCGGTAGAGGTAGCTGGAGCCGTCCACCAGCACCAGGGTCTTTTTGTTGCTCATCCGGCAATTGTGCACGGGCAGCGCCCGCCGGGCGGCGCTCTACAATCGCCCGATGCGCGCTGTTCACCTTCTCCTGCTGCTGGGCATGGCCTGCGGCAATGCCCTGGCCCAAACCCCGTCCCCATCCCCTGCTGCCACCACCGCAGGCGCTGGTAACCAGCGCGATGCGCTGCCCGATCCCGAGCCCCTGTCTGGTCGCACCAACCAGCGCACGGAGCGCATCCAGATCGAAGACGCAGGCAGCCGTGTGGACGAATTGCGGGTCGGCGGGCAAACCCAGAACATCTCGGTGCAGCCCAAGACCGGCAACCTGCCCGCCTACGAAGTGCAGTCGCCTGATGGCGCGCGCAGCCGCGCCGGTGGCAACAATGGCGCTGAAACCACCACGGCGCCCCGCGTCTGGAACGTGTTCAAGTTCTGATGGGCTGCAGGGTGGCGCGCACGCACTGCGTTGCCACCGGTTGAGCCCCGCCCGTTGTCCCGCCCCTTCCCCTTCTCTTTTCTTCGACCCCCTGAGCGATGGCCGTTTTTACCGAAGTCTCCAATCCCGAGGCGCGCGAGTTGCTGCGCCGTTTGCAACTGGGCGAGCTGGTGGAGCTGCGCGGCATYGAGGGCGGCATCGAGAACACCAACTACTTTCTGACCAGCGACCAGGGCGAGTTCGTACTGACACTGTTCGAGCGCCTCACGGCCGAGCAGCTGCCTTTCTACCTGTACCTGATGAAGCACCTGGCGCACGGCGGCGTGCCCGTGCCCGACCCGCGTGCCGACAAGAACGGCGACATCCTGCACACCGTGTGTGGCAAACCCGCCGCCGTGGTCAACAAGCTGCGCGGCAAGAGCCAGCTGGCCCCTCAGGGCGTGCACTGCGCCGCCGTGGGCACCATGCTGGCCCGCATGCACCTTGCGGGCCGCGACTTTGACCGCCACCAGCCCAACCTGCGCGGGCTGCCCTGGTGGAACGAGACGGTGCCGGTGGTGCTGCCCCACATTGACGACGCACAGGCCGCATTGCTGCGGTCCGAGCTGGCCTACCAGAACCATGTGGCCGCCAGCTCCGCCCATGCCGCCCTGCCGCRCGGSCCCGTGCATGCCGACMTGTTCCGCGACAACGTGATGTTCGAGGGTGAAGAGCTGACGGGCTTCTTCGACTTCTACTTTGCAGGTGTGGACACCTGGCTGTTTGACCTGGCCGTGTGTCTGAACGACTGGTGCATCGACCTGCCCACCGGCGCCCACGATGCCGAGCGCGCCAAGCGCATGCTGGACGCTTACCAGGCCGTGCGCCCGCTGACCGCCGCCGAGCGCGAGTTGCTGCCCGCCATGCTGCGCGCCGGGGCGCTGCGGTTCTGGATCTCGCGCCTGTGGGACTTCTACCTGCCGCGCGAGGCCTCCATGCTCAAACCCCACGACCCCACGCACTTCGAGCGCGTGCTGCGCGGGCGCCTGGCCCTGCCCGTACGCGCGGGCTGATCCCACCACAGGCGGGCAGCCTCTAACCCCTGACCCCGCCACCGGTTTGGGGCAGTGGGGTAAATTCGACCTTATTCGCCCCCTCGACATCCGATGCCGCTCGGCGCGCCCCATGGGCGTTGGGGCGCAGTCGGCGGTGCGGGCCTCTCCTCCTTTCCAACGTATTCATGAAACTCCATATCGTTCCCGCACGCACCGGCATGGCCTGGGTCAAGCTCGGCGTTCGGGCGTTCTGGCGGCAGCCCATGGCGCTGGCTGCGCTGTTCTTCATGACCATGGCGGCCATGTCGCTGGCCACCATGATCCCGCTGGTGGGGCCGGCCATTGCACTGGCACTGCTGCCGTCTGCCACGCTGGCCATGATGGTGGCGGCAGCGCAGGCATCGCAAGGGCGGTTTCCGATGCCCACGGTGCTGCTGGTGGCCTTTCGCACCGGGCGCGAGCGGCTGCGCGACATGCTCACACTGGGTGTGCTGTATGCGGTGGCTTTTCTCGGCATCATGGGCCTGTCGGCCCTGCTGGACGGCGGCCAGTTTGCGCAGGTTTACCTGGGTGGCGCGCCCATGACCCGGGAGATTGCCGAGAACCCGGACTTCCAGCGCGCCATGTGGCTGTCGATGCTGCTGTACCTGCCGCTGTCGCTGCTGTTCTGGCATGCACCGGGCCTCGTGCACTGGCATGGCGTGCCGCCGGTCAAGGCGCTGTTCTTCTCCATCGTGGCCTGCGTGCGCAACTTTGGCGCGTTCCTCGTCTATGGGCTGGGCTGGCTGGGGGTGTTTTTGCTGGGCGGGCTGGTGGTCAGCATCGTGTCGGCCCTGCTGGCTGTGGCGGGGCTTGCGGGATCGATGGCCGGTGGCATCATGGTGGGCGCTGCCATGATGTTGGCTGCGATGTTCTTCACCTCGGTGGTCTTCACCTTCCGCGACTGCTTTGAGCCCCCCTACACCCCGCAGCAAGAAGAGGCGCCCCATGACAACCCGCCCCCCAGCCCCCCTGACGCACCACCTGCAGGGCCGCTCTGACGACGAGTTGGTCTGGTTCCAGCGCCGCAGCGTGGTGCAGGCCGCCGCGCTGTGGGTGGCAGGCGGTGGCTGGGCTGCCGCCCATGCGCAGGCGCGCAGCAACATCGTGGAGGTGCGCGGCGACGTACTGCGCAATGGCGAGCCCCTGACGGCGCAGCACACCATCACCGCCAACGACCGCATCGAGACCGGGCCGGGCGCCAGCCTGGTGTTCTCGGTGGGCGACAGCGCCTTCATGGTGCGGCAGAACTCACGCATGGCGATGGAGAGCGACACCCCCACGGCCGTCAAGCTGCTGCGCCTGCTCAGCGGTGCGGTGGCCACGGTGTGGGGGCGCGGCCCCGACCGGCAGATTGCACTGCCCACCGCCACGGCGGGCATCCGCGGCACAGGGGTGTATGCCGAGGTATTTACCGACCAGGACCAGCGCGGCTACCTCTGCAACTGTTATGGCACGGTGGAGCTGACGGCGGGCGGCGAACGCCTGGTGAGCCAGTCCAGCTACCACCAGTCGTTCTGGGCCGAGCCCGCACCCCGCAATGGCCGGCTGCTGACACCGGCCGGTGCCATCAACCACACGGACGAAGAAATGGAATTTTTGGCGGGGCTGGTCAACCAGCGCACCGCGTGGCAGGTGTCGGGCCGCAAGGGCGTCAAGGACGGCAGCGGCGGCGCGGCCGCACCGGCCAACAGTTACGGAAGCGGCAACTCCTACGGCCCGCCCGGCTCCCGGGACTAGGGCCTGTCCCGCAGCGCACGCGCAGCCATGCCTGCGCGGCGCGCCTTGGGCGGGCGTCACGCGCTGCGCAAGGCACCGCGTCAAACCGTCACACAAACGTCAAACCACTGTCACAGGGCGTTCCTAGGATCGCGGGCTGGACTCCATGCCACCCGCCTACTACGCCTTTTCCAACAAGGTTCCCGGTCGGATCAGGGCGTGGCATGCCCGTTCGCATACCCACTTGGAAACACCCCGAAAATGACCCAACCGACGATGCCCACCCGCCGCAAGGCCCTGCAACTGCTGGCCGGCGTTCCCATGCTGCCGCTCAGCGCCAGCGCCTCGGCCGCCCTGCTGACCGCCTGCGGTGGCAGCGACTCCGCCGCGCCCAGCTTTGTGTCGGCCAGCTTCACGTCGATGGCAGCCCCTACCCTGGCCAACGCCGCTGCCATGGCCACCACCACCGTGGGCTCCACGCTCAACATCAAGCTCAGCGACGACTCGGTGCGCTCGTACCAGCTGGCTTACCAGCCGTTCTTCGTGACGGGCGACATGGTGTCCGACGGCAAGGGCGGCACCATCCTGTCGGGTGGCTACTACGACATCAACAACAAGCCCATCATCGACGCCACGGTGGCTGGCAAAGAGCGCCAGTACTTCTCGGACTCGCCCGACGGCACCTCGCTGCTGACCGTGGCCAACCCCACCGTGACCGGCCTCAAGGGCAAGGCCGTGTTTGCCGTGGTGCAGTTTGAATACACCACCTGGGCACAAGACGGCAAGACCGACATGTACGGCAAGCTGCCATCGCCCATTGCCGTGCTGACGCTGGACCAGGACCAGACCACCGGCAAGCTGAGCCTGGTGAAGTACCACAACGTGGACACCTCCAAGGTGCACGGCCTGTGGATCACCTGCGGCGCGAGCCTGTCGCCCTGGGGCACCCACCTGTCGAGCGAAGAATACGAACCCGATGCGTTCAGCATCGCCAGCAACGCCATGTTCAAGGCCTACAGCAAGAACCTGCTTGGCGACGAAACCAAGGCCAACCCCTACCACTACGGCCACATGCCCGAGGTGACGGTGAACCCTGACGGCACCGCCAGCATCAAGAAGCACTTCTGCATGGGCCGCATCTCGCACGAGCTGGTGCAGGTGATGCCTGACAACCGCACGGCGCTGATGGGCGACGACGCCACCAACAGCGGCTACTTCGTGTTCGTGGCCGACAAGGAAAAAGACCTGTCGTCCGGCACGCTGTACGTGGCCAAGGTGGGCAGCGGCTTCTCCATCGACCCCAAGGTGGGCACGGCGGCGCCCCTCACCTGGATCAAGATGGGGTCGGCCACCAGCGCCGAGATCGAGAACCTGGCCAACACGCTCAAGCCCACGGACATCATGACCGTGAAGACCACCGACCCGGCCGATGCCAGCTACACCAAGATCGTGGCCAACGGCAAGACCGAGTGGATCAAGCTGAACCCCGGCATGGAAAAGGCCGCCGCCTTCCTGGAAACCCACCGCTACGCCGCCTACCTGGGCGCCAGCCTGGGCTTCACCAAGATGGAAGGCACCACGGTCAACGCCAAGGACAAGATTGCCTACTCTGCGCTGCAGAACATCCAGTCGTCCATGGTGGCAGGCAACGCCGCCAACGTGCCGGGCAACGGCATCTCGGTGCCCAAGCAACTGGTGGCCGGCGCCGTGATGGCGCTGAACCTCAAGGGTGGCCAGAAGGACACCGCTGGCGGCACCATCAACAGCGAATGGATGCCCGTGGACACCAAGGTGCTGCTGGCCGGTGAAGACATCACCGCCGACGCCCTGGGCAACACCGCCAACCCCAACAACATCGCCAACCCGGACAACCTCAAGTTCTCCGAAAAGATGCGCACCCTGTTCATCGGCGAAGACAGCAGCCAGCACGTCAACAACTTCCTATGGGCCTACAACGTGGACACCAAGCAGCTGTCGCGCGTGATGTCGATCCCCTCGGGCGGCGAGTCCACCGGCCTGCACGCCGTGGACGAGATCAACGGCTGGACGTACATCATGAGCAACTTCCAGCACGCCGGTGACTGGGGCGCCATCCACAGCGTGGTCAAGGACACGCTGGACCCGATGATCAAGGCCAACTACAAGAACAAGAACGGCGCGGCCGTGGGCTACCTGACGGCAGCGGCCAAGCAGCCCAGCCTGAACCAGGCCTGAACTCAGCCTGAGCGAAGGGCCAACAGGGCTGCACCCGGTGCGGCCCGTTTCAAAAACCAACGGGGCCTCAGGGCCCCGTTGTCATTGGCGGCCCCGGCTAGCTATACAAACAATAGCTAACAGGGCATAAGGTACTAGCGCTAGCAGGCGATTTGGCTCAAAAAATCGCTATTCGACCACCGTCAGCTTGGCCACCGACAGCGCCAGCCACTTGGTGCCGTGGCGCGGAAAGTTGACCTGTGCACGTGCGTCGTCGCCGGTGCCTTCAATGGCCAGCACCTTGCCCTCGCCAAACTTGGTGTGGAACACGGCGATGCCCGCGCGCAGGCCGTGCGAGGGCGCCGCCTTCTGCACAGGCACCGGGGGGCTGGCAAATGTCTCGGATTTGAAGCCAAATTGGCCTCTAGCGCTAGATCCATATGCGCTACCAGCTCCTGAATTAGTAGCAAAACTGGGCGTATACGAGCCAAAGCCCTGCTGCTTGGGCGTGATCCACTTGAGGGCCGCTTCGGGCAGTTCGTCAAAAAACCGGCTCTTGATGTTGTAGCGCGTCTGCCCGTGCAGCATGCGCGTTTGCGARTGACTCAGGTACAGGCGCTTGCGGGCGCGGGTGATGGCCACGTACATCAGGCGACGCTCTTCCTCCAGGCCSTCGCRGTCGCTGRYGGAGTTCTCGTGGGGAAACAGGCCCTCCTCCATGCCGCCGATGAACACGCAGTCAAACTCCAGCCCCTTGCTGGCGTGCACCGTCATGAGCTGCACAGCGTCCTGCCCAGCCTGGGCCTGGTTGTCACCGGCTTCGAGCGCGGCGTGGGTCAGGAAGGCGGCCAGGGGCGAGAGGGTTTCGCCGGTGTCGGCGTCCACGATGCCGGGCACGGCGGGTTTCAGAGGTTCGTCCAGCACCGGAGCGTTGGGGTCCAGCCCTTGGCTCACGGCGCTTTGGGTGAGCGGCGTGCCGTGCTCGTCCAGCGGCAGCGCCACSGCRTCRCGGCCRAAGCCCTCYTGCGTGACRAAGCTCTCGGCSGCGTTSACCAGTTCYTCCARRTTCTCGATGCGGTCGGCGCCTTCCTTCTCGGTGCGAAAGTGCTCCACCAGCCCCGTGGATTCGAGCATCTGCTCGATGATTCCGCGCAGGTTCAGGCCCTGGGTCTGCTCGCGCAGCACATCCACCATGGCCACAAACGCGCCCAGGTTGGCCCCCGCCTTGCCGGGCACAGCGCTCACCGCGTCGTGCAACGAGCAGCCTGCGGCGCGGGCCGCGTCCTGCAGCACCTCGATGCTGCGCGCGCCAATGCCGCGGGGCGGGAAGTTGACGACGCGCGTGAAGCTGGTGTCGTCGTGCGGGTTCTCCAGCAGGCGCAGATAGGCCAGCGCGTGCTTGATTTCGGCACGCTCAAAAAACCGCAGGCCGCCGTACACGCGGTAGGGCACAGATGCATTGAACAGCGCCGATTCGATCACCCGGCTTTGCGCATTGCTGCGGTAGAGCACGGCGATTTCCTTGCGCTCAAAGCCATCGTTGCGCACCAGCTGCTTGATCTCATCGACCATCCACTGCGCCTCGGCCAGGTCGGAGCTGGCCTCGTACACACGCACGGGCTCGCCCGCGCCCTGCGTGGTGCGCAGGTTCTTGCCCAGGCGGCGGCTGTTGTGGCTGATGAGGTGGTTGGCCGAGTCGAGGATGTTGCTGTAGCTGCGGTAGTTCTGCTCGAGCTTGATCTGGCGCTGCACATCGAATTCGCGCACAAAGTCGGTCATGTTGCCCACGCGCGCGCCACGGAAAGCGTAAATGCTCTGGTCATCATCGCCCACAGCGATCACGCTGCCGCGCGCCTCGTAACGCCCGCCCACCTCACTGCCCGCCAGTTGCTTGAGCCAGGCGTATTGCAGCTTGTTGGTGTCCTGGAACTCGTCCACCAGGATGTGCTGGAACCGGCGCTGGTAGTGCTCGCGGATCGGGTCGTTGTCGCGCAGCAGCTCGTAAGACCGCAGCATCAGCTCACCGAAGTCCACCACGCCTTCGCGCTGGCATTGCTCTTCGTACAGCTGGTAGACCTCGACCTTCTTGCGGGCGTCGCTGTCGTGCGTGGGAACGTCGCCGGGACGCATGCCCTCTTCCTTGCAGCTGGCGATGAAGTACGACAGCTGCTTGGGAGGAAAGCGCTCCTCGTCAACGTTGTGCTGCTTGCAAAGGCGCTTGATGGCCGAGAGCTGGTCTTGCGTATCCAGGATCTGGAACGACTGCGGCAGCCCCGCTGCCTTGTGGTGCGCGCGCAGCAGCCGGTTGCACAGGCCATGGAAGGTGCCAATCCACATGCCACGCACGTTGACCGGCAGCATGGCCGACAGGCGGGCCACCATCTCCTTGGCCGCCTTGTTGGTGAATGTGACGGCCAGAATGCCGCCGGGCGTGGCGTAGCCGTTTTGCAGGAGCCAAGCAATGCGGGTGGTCAGCACCCGGGTCTTGCCCGATCCAGCCCCCGCCAGGATGAGCGCGTGGCCTGCGGGCAGCGTGACCGCGGCCAGTTGCTCGTCGTTCAGGTTGGCCAGAAGGGGCGATGCGGCCGAGGCCGCACCGGAGTGTGGGGGCACCAGGGGCTCTGGCGCACCCGAAAACGGGTCTTGTGGGAACATCCAGCCATTGTAGAAAGCACCCTGCCCCACGCCGCCTCGCACCATGAAAAACATTGCCCTCACCCTGGCCAGCCTGTGGCTGGCCCTGGCGCACGCCCCCCAGGCGATGGCCCAGGCCAGTTGCAGCAGCGACGGCACCCCCAAGCCTGTGGCCGTGTTCGAGCGCTTCATCAGCGCCGACTGCGAGTCCTGCTGGGGCGATGCGGCCACCCCGGCACCGTCAGCCAAGGCAGGTGCCTTGGTGCTGGACTGGATCGTGCCGGGCACGGCGGGCGACGACGCCCCCCTGTCGGCTGCGGCCTCGACCGACGCGCTGCCCCGCCTGCAAGCCCTGGGGCGCAAGCCCCCCATCTCCACCRATGTGTACGTCACCCCGGTCGGTTTAGCCACGCATGGCCGGTTGCGGGTGGCCCATGGGGTGGCGTTCAATGACTATGTGGGCACAGGCATCGCCTTCACCCCCTCCCCCGCGGCGCCACAGCGCACTGCGGCTGCCACGCCCCTCGCCTTTTACCTGTTGCTGGTAGAGGTCATACCCGCAGGTACCGACGGCACCGTTGTGCCCCGTTACATCGTACGCAATCAGTTCGAGGGCGCCTGGCCCCAGGCCCAGCGGCCCGCACGCAGCAAGGGCAAGCCGTGGGCATGGATGGAAACCCGCTCCATGCGCATCCCCGATGGCGCACAGGCCGACAGGCTGCATCTGGTTGGCTGGGTGCAGGATGCCTCGGGCAGTATCGTGGCGGCCGCCCAATCCGTATGCAGGTAATACCGGTGGCGTTATGACGGCCCTTTGGCAGGCGGGTAGAATCAAGCACCGGGCCCAAGTTTCTTGACGCCCGGTTTTTTGTGCCTGCGCTCAGCAGGGTTCGGAGTGACTGTCACGTCCACTCCCGCAAAGCCGGTCTGACGGCCAAGCGCCCACCGCCGTCGAAATCGTTTGGCGGCGTCCCTTTATGGAGCTTGGAATCTCATGGAAATCTTCGACTACGACAACATCCTGCTGCTGCCCCGCAAGTGCCGCGTGGAAAGCCGCTCGGAATGCGACGCCAGTGTGGAGCTGGGCGGTCGCCGCTTTCGCCTGCCGGTGGTGCCCGCCAACATGAAGACCGTGGTGGACGAAACCATCTGCACCTGGATGGCGCAGAACGGTTACTTCTACGTCATGCACCGCTTTGACCTGGACAACATCCAGTTCGTCAAAGACATGCATGCCAAGGGCTGCTATGCATCGATCTCGCTCGGTGTGAAGCAACCCGACTACGCCACCGTGGACCAGCTGGTGGCACAGGGCATCACGCCCGAGTACATCACTATTGACATTGCCCATGGCCATGCTGACAGCGTGAAGAACATGATCGGCTACCTGAAAAAGCACCTGCCGCAGTCGTTTGTGATTGCTGGCAACGTGGCCACGCCCGAAGCCATCATCGACCTGGAAAACTGGGGCGCCGACGCCACCAAGGTGGGCGTGGGTCCGGGCAAGGTGTGCATCACCAAGCTCAAGACCGGTTTTGGCACGGGCGGCTGGCAGCTGTCGGCCCTCAAGTGGTGTGCCCGCGTGGCCACCAAGCCCATCATTGCCGACGGGGGCATCCGCAGYCACGGTGACATTGCCAAGAGCATCCGCTTTGGCGCCAGCATGGTGATGATCGGCTCGCTGTTTGCGGGCCACGAGGAATCCCCCGGCAAGACAGTGGAAGTGGACGGCGYGCTGTTCAAGGAGTACTACGGCTCGGCCAGCGACTTCAACAAGGGCGAATACAAGCATGTCGAAGGCAAGCGCATCCTGGAGCCCATCAAAGGCAAACTGGCCGAAACGCTCATCGAGATGGAGCAGGACGTGCAAAGCTCCATCAGCTACGCGGGCGGCACCAAGCTGATGGACGTGCGCAAGGTGAACTATGTGATCCTGGGCGGCGACAACGCAGGCGAGCACCTGCTGATGTAACCCCCCGGGCGCGAGCCGCCGCCCGGTTAGGAGAACCTGTTCTCAGGCCCGCAGCAGGTTCTGCGCCATGTGGTGCAGGTCATGCCCGGGCTTGGCCAGGGCATYGACGATGCTGAAGTGGTTCAACCCCGGCAAGGCCACGCTGCGGGGTACAAAATGGCTGCCCCAGGCATCCTGCATGAGCTGGTTCTGGCGCAGGAACTCGGGGCTTTCATCCGCCCCGACGGCGCAATACAGCGTGCCGGTGGGCGGCTCCAGCAAGCGCGCGGGGCTGCATTGCAGCACCTGCTGTTCGGTCAGGTGCAACACCGACTGGTACATGGGCGTGTGCATGATGGGCTCCAGGTCGTGCACCCCCGAGATCGACAGCGCATTGCGCACCAGGCCATCGGGCAAACCCTTTCCGATGAGCGGCCACACGCTGGTCAGCAGCAGCGCCGCCAGTTGCCCGCCGGCAGAATGCCCTGCTACGGTGATCCGCCGGGGGTCCCCGCCATGGGCGGCGATCTGGTGCCACACCCAGCCCAGCGCCTTTTCCATCTGCCGCGCGATGTGGGGAATGGTCACCGGCGCGTCCGGGGTGCCCGGGCACAGCGCGTAGTTCACCACCACCACACAAAACCCGGCCTGGGTGAAAGGCGGCGCGATGAAAGAGTGATCCGATTTGTCGAGTGACCGCCAGTAACCGCCGTGGATGAACACCAGCACGGGCACCGCCCCACCCCCGGCACGGGCGGACGGAAACACGTCCAGGGTTTCCCCGGCACCCGTGCCATAGGCCACATCCAGCGCACAAGGGACAGTGGCTCGCACCTGGGCAGAGTCTTGAGCCCAACGCTCGAAGTAGTCCATGTGGTCAGGGACCAGGGCGCGGTTGTTGTACATGCGCTCCAGCCAGGCAGGGTCGTACAGGGGCAAGGTCATGGGCAAGGGTCTCCGAGTTATGTGGGCTGCCTTCGGTGCCATACCGCAGCCCGGCCAACAGGCTCGGCAGACGCAGGAACGGCGCTGGCGCTGCAGAATCATCTGGCCAATCGCCATACGCTGCAAGCTCCGTGACAGACTGGAGCGCCAAAAAGGCACATGATGACAACAGAGACACCCTTGTATCCCTCTTTGCAGCAGAACAACGCCATGACCACCACACCGCTTCGCATCGCCGTTCTTGGCATTGGCATGATGGGGTTGCCCATGGCCAGGCGGCTCAGCGAAGCAGGCCACAGGGTGCACGCATGGAACCGCACCCGCGCCAAAGCAGAACCGCTGGCGCAATGGGGTGTCACCGTGCACGGCAGCCCTGCCGATGCCGTCAAGGACGCGGACATTGTCATCAGCCTGCTCGAAAACGGTCCTGTCGTGGGCCAGGTTCTCTTTGAACAGGGCGCCGCGCGGGCAATGCGCCCGGGTGCTCTTTTAATCGACATGGCCTCCATCCAGCCCAGCGAGGCCCGTGACCACGCAGCCCGCCTGGGTGAGCTGGGCCTGACCCACCTGGATGCACCGGTATCTGGGGGCACCGTTGGCGCCGAAGCGGGCACTCTGGCCATCATGGCCGGCGGAAGGCCCGAGGACTATGCCCGCGCCCAGCCCGTGTTTGCCTGCCTGGGGCACGCCACGCATGTGGGACCACACGGTGCCGGGCAGCTGGCCAAACTGGCCAACCAGATGATCGTGGGCATCACGATTGGCGCCGTGGCCGAAGCGCTGCTGTTTGCCGCCAAGGGTGGTGCCGACATGGCCAAGGTCCGCGAGGCCATTAGCGGCGGTTTTGCCGACAGCCGTATCCTGCAGCTGCATGGCCAGCGCATGGTGGAACGCGACTTTGCCCCCAGGGGCCGGATGGCGGTCCAACTGAAGGACATGCGCAATGCGTTGGCCACCGCCCGGGAAACAGGTTTCGACGCCCCCATCACTGCCCTGTTTGAAGCCTTGTATGCCGAAGGTGTGGACCACGGCCTGGGCGAACTGGACCACAGCGGCCTCTTCGTCGAGCTGGCCAGCCGCAACGCAATGCAATAATTTTTGGGCGCGACTTGCAGAGTATCCAAAAACTAGTGCATAATTCGAGGCTCTGCAGCGATGCAGACAAATTTTAAAGATTTGGGTTCTTAGCTCAGTTGGTAGAGCAGCGGACTCTTAATCCGTAGGTCGAGTGTTCGAGTCACTCAGGACCCACCAAATCAAGCCGCAAGGCACAAAAAGCCTGCTACCCATAAGTAGCAGGCTTTTTTGTTTCCAGACCGATTGTTTCTCTGCTCGCGGCAACCCGGCCCCATGGCCCGGAGTCGTCTGCCGGCAGAACCATCGTCTGGCCGCCTGGGGCCCACGGCCCCGGTGTCCACCTTCCACGGGTGGCAACGGATGTGTCTTTGCAAGAACCACCGCGTGTTCTGTCCGCCGTCAGCCCGCCAGGGAGCATGCCATCCGCCATGCCATGGTGACCAGACAGTGCTACAGACGCGCACCGTTTTTTCGAACCATGAATCCAGGCACTTACTCTTCACGTACCTGCAGCAGTCGGGCAACAACACTGCTGGCAAAGCAATTGCAAACAAATGTCCTGCAGAGCGGCACAACCCGGCCCCATCGATACACTTTGTCATACAAGTGACACCACCCAGGCATGGGTCCGATGCGCCCATCCTTCAGGTACGAGCCAGCAAAAAAGAACACTGTGAAATCCACATCTGCAACCCGCGCGCTCCCTCTTTTTGTCGCGCTGATCACTGCCGGGCTGATCTCAGCCCCCGCCCCGCAAGCCAACGCCCAGACCAGCAAGGCCCGCAGCGCTGTGGCCAAAGAAAAGGCTCAGACCCGCCAGGAGCGCGAGTCAGCACGTGCAGTGCAGGCCAACGACAGCGCGATCGGAGCCAGCCCATCGGACACTCCTACGCTGCCCGCACGGCAGTGGAAAGTCAGCCTCAAGGAACTGGGCGTGGGGCGCCCTGTTTCTTTGCGAGGCGTGGAGAGTGAGGCCAGTGTGGGTGTGGGGGTGCGGCGCGACGAGATCGTCGAAGCCGCCAAGCTGCGCCTGACCTTCACACTGTCACCTGCGCTGATCCCGTCACTGTCGCATCTCAAGCTGATGCTCAATGACGAAACCCTGCAGACCGTGGTGCTGGACAAGGAGCGCCTGGGCACCCCGCAGACGGTCGAGCTCAACATCGACCCGCGCTACTTCACGGATTACAACCGGTTCCGCTTCCAGTTCATCGGCCACTACACGATGGAATGTGAGACGCCCACCCATTCCAGCCTGTGGGCAACCATCAGCAACGACAGCCAGCTGGAGCTTTCGTTGCGGCAGATCCCTCTGCGAAATGACCTCGCGCTGCTGCCTGCGCCGTTTTTCGACCCCCGGGACAACCGCCCCGTCAAGCTGCCGTTTGTGTTCGGCAATCAACCCAGCACCGGTACGCTCAAGGCGTCAGGCTCCATCGCCAGCTGGATTGGCATGCTGGCAGGCTACCGAGGCAACCAGTTCCCGGTGCTGGAAAACCAGCTGCCCCGCTCGCACGCCGTGGTGCTGGCCACCAACAGCCACCGTCCCGCGTTCCTGCAGGACATGGCACCTGTGACCGAGCCCACGATCTCGATGGTCAACCACCCCGAAGTGCCAGGCGCCAAACTGCTGCTGGTGCTGGGCAAAGACGATGTTCAGCTACAGATGGCGGCAGATGCCCTGGCCCTGGGGAAAGCGGTTTTGTCCGGGCAAACCATTGCTGTCAAATCGCTGGACTATCCCGCGCTGACCAAGCCCTATGACGCCCCTCGCTGGATCACCACCCAGAGGCCCGTGAAACTGGCCGAGCTGGTGGGCAGCCCGTCGGACCTGCAACTGCGTGGCACGGTGCTCAACGACACGGTGAACATCTACACCCGCATGGCCCCGGACCTGTTCACCTGGAACGCCAAAGGCGTGCCGCTTGACCTGGCCTATCGCTACACCCCCAGCAGCGTTTCGGACCATGGCAGTCTGAACA
>NZ_JBGFFF010000098.1:0-17677 GCF_056175785.1 Acidovorax sp. LjRoot204 | reverse complement strand
CACCAGCAGCCCAAGCACATACAGGCTCGACAGGCCCTGGTGCAGATCCTGGGGCAGGGCCAGTGGCAGGTGGTGGTCTGCCAGCGCCGCAAAGCACAGGACGGTGATGATCACGATGGACCAGATGTAGGCACCGCGCAGCAGCACGGCGCCAAGCGTGATCTGCAACAGGTACAAAAACACGAAGGGGTTGCTGGTGCCACCGCTCAGGTACAGCTGCACCGTGAGCACCGCCACGTCGATCAGCAGCGCCAGAAACAGCTCCACATTGCGCACCGCGCGGCCCGTGCGCAGGCGCAGCAGGCTCACCACGTTGAAGACCGCCAGGCAGCCGACCACGAGCAGCATCTCCTGCAGCGGCAGCTTCAAGCCCAGGCTGTAGTGCGCCATCTCGATGGTGAACACCTGGCCCACCACTGCAATCCAGCGCAGCTCGATCAGTTGCTGGAGGTTCTTGATCCCGGCGGCGGCGTCGGCGGAACGTGCATTGCGCGGCGCAGTGGCCAGCGCAGGGTCAGGGCGTTGTGGGAGGGTGTTCATCGTTGGTCGGTAGGCGGCTGGTGGCCCGTGCGCCCAGGCGGCGCTCATAGCGTGCCACATACCAGCCGGCAACGACAACCATGAGCGCAAGACCATACCAGGTCAGGGCGTACACCAGGTGGCTGTTGTGGAACCGGATGACGGTCAGGCCAGCGCGGGGCCAGCCGGAGGCGGCTGAAGAAGCCGCTGCGGTACCCGGAAGTCCGGCGTCCACAAAAAATGGAGCCGCCCGGGTCAGACCCAGCGCGCTGCTGATGGCCGCCACGTCGCGCGAGTACCAGCGCTGTTGCGCCGGGTCGTTGGTGCGCAGAAAGCCGCCGCCCGGCTCTGGCATGCGCAACAGCCCCTGGACGGTGGCCGTACCATCGGCGGGTGGCTGGGCCTCCAGCCATTGGGCGCGTTGCTCCTGGGGCACAAAGCCCCGGTTCACCAGCACCTGGGTACCGTCATCCCGTTGCAGGGCCGTCATCACCCAGAACCCCGCGCCCAGCTCGGTGACCGCCTGCGTCAGCACCGTTTTGCCGGGCAGCCAGTGGCCCTGAAAGACCACCGGCAGGTACTCATGCTGTGCGGCACGGATGTCAGACCATTGCTCCACAGGGGGCAGTGCGGCTGGTGCGGCGTGCACCCGTTGGTCTACTCTTTCGATGAGGTCCAGCTTCCAGGCACGGCGCTGGACCTGCCAGGTGCCCAGCGACACAAAGCCCAGGAACAGGGCCATGCCCAGCACCAGCAGGACTGCGCGGCGCAACCCCCGGCGCGGCAGTGCCATGATGGTGGGGGCTGCAGGCATCAGGGCGTGGAGTGTCCAGGCGCCTCGTGCGTGGGCGGCGTGGGCGTGGGGTGCTCGGGCATCATGTTGGCGTTCATGTGGWACATCACCCACAAGGTCCCCGCGATGGCGATGGCCACGAACACCACGGTGAAGATGGTGGACAGCAGCGTCCAGCCGCCTTCGATCTTGCCGTTCATGTGCAGGAAGAACACCATGTGCACCAGGATCTGGATCACGGCGAAGCCGCCCAGCACCAGCACAGCCGTGTTGCGGTCCGCAATCACCTTGGCCATCACCAGCCAGAAGGGAATGGCCGTGAGGATGACGGACAGCACAAACCCCATCACATAGCCCGAAAAGGTGCTGTGGGGGCCTGCGTCGTGGTGGTGATCGTCATGCCCATGCGCATCGTGCGCGTGTGTTGCGTGTTGTGCGCTCATTTACAGCACCCCCATCAGGTACACAAAGGTGAAAACGCCGATCCAGACCACGTCCAAGAAGTGCCAGAACATGGACAGACACATCAGGCGGCGGTTGTTCTCGGGGATCAGGCCATGCTTGCCAATCTGGACCATCAGCACCACCAGCCAGATCAGGCCGAAGGTGACGTGCAGGCCGTGGGTGCCCACCAGCGTGAAGAACGCCGACAGGAAGGCACTGCGCTGCGGGCCTGCGCCCTCGTGCAGCAGGTGGGAGAACTCATACAGCTCCAGGCCCAGGAAGCACAGGCCAAACACGCCCGTGACCGCCAGCCACAGCAGCGTGCCCTTCACGTCGCCCAGCTGCTTGCGCAGCATGGCAAAACCGAAGGTGATGGACGACAGCAGCAGGAAGGCGGTGTTGATGGCCACTAGGGTCAGGTCGAACAGCTGCGCGCCGGTGGGGCCTGCGGCATAGCTGCGGCCCAGCACGCCGTAAGTGGCGAACAGTGCTGCAAAGATGAGACAGTCGCTCATCAGGTACAGCCAGAAACCCAGGGCCGTGCCGTTTTCAGGATGGGGCTCGTGCGCGAGGTGGTACTCGCGCGGGGCCAGGGCGCCTGCTGCGGCGCCAGCGTGGATGCGGATATCAGACATGGCGGGCCAGTTGGAGTGTGCGGGCTTCTTCGGTGGAGATCACTTCGGATGCCGGGATGTAGAAGTCACGCTTGTAGTTGAACGTGTGGATGATGGCGGCCAGAACGACGGCCGCAAACGAGACGCCCGCCAGCAGCCACATGTGCCAGATCAGTGCAAAGCCGAACACCAGCGACAGCCCCGAGATCACCACGCCAGCGCCGGTGTTGGCAGGCATGTGGATGGGCTGGAAGCCCGCCAGAGGACGCTTGTATCCGTGCTTCTTCATGTCCCACCACGCGTCGATCTCGTGCACCACAGGGGTGAAGGCGAAGTTGTAGTTGGGTGGAGGCGAAGAGGTGGCCCATTCCAGCGTGCGGCCGTCCCAGGGGTCGCCCGTCCAGTCGCGCAGTTGTTCGCGCTTGAGGAAGCTGACCACCAGCTGGATCAGGAAGCAGCCAATGCCGGCGGCAATCATGGCCGCGCCGATGGCAGCGATGACGAACCAGATCTGCAGCGACTGGTCTTCGAAGTGGTTGGCACGACGGGTGACGCCCATCAGGCCCAGCACATACAGCGGCGTGAACGCSAMCCAGAAGCCCACCAGCCACAGCCAGAAGGAGCGCACGCCCCAGGTGCGGTCCAGCTTGTAGCCAAACGCCTTGGGGTACCAGTAGTTGATCCCGGCAAACATGGCAAACACCACGCCGCCGATGATCACGTTGTGGAAGTGGGCGATCAGGAACAGGCTGTTGTGCAGCACGAAGTCGGCCGGGGGCACGGCCAGCAGCACGCCCGTCATGCCGCCGATAGCGAACGTGACCATGAACGCCACGGTCCACATCATGGGCAGCTCAAAGCGGATGCGGCCCTTGTACATGGTGAACAGCCAGTTGAAGATCTTCGCGCCCGTGGGGATCGAGATGATCATCGTCGTGATACCGAAGAAGGTATTCACGCTGGCACCCGAACCCATGGTGAAGAAGTGGTGCAGCCACACCAGGTACGACAGGATGGTGATACACACCGTGGCATACACCATGGACGTGTAGCCGAACAGACGCTTCTTGCTGAAGGTGGCGACCACTTCGGAGAACACACCGAACGCGGGCAGCACCAGGATATACACCTCAGGGTGGCCCCAGATCCAGATCAGGTTCACGTAGAGCATGGGGTTGCCGCCCAGCTCGTTGGTGAAGAAGTTGGTGCCGACATAGCGGTCCAGCGACATCAGCACCAGTGCGGCCGTGAGCACGGGGAACGACGCCACGATCAGTGCGTTGGTGCACAGGGCGGTCCAGGTGAACACGGGCATCTTCATCAGGCTCATGCCCGGCGCGCGCATCTTGATGATGGTCACGATCAGGTTGATGCCCGAGAGCGTCGTGCCCACCCCCGCTATCTGCAGCGCCCAGATGTAGTAATCCAGGCCGGTGCTGGGGCTCTGCGCCCCCAGGTTGGATAGTGCCAGCCAGCCGGAGGTGGAGAACTCGCCCAGGAACAGCGACACCATCACCAGCACGGCGCCGGCAGTGGTCATCCAGAAGCTGAAGTTGTTCAGGAACGGGAACGACACGTCGCGCGCGCCGATCTGCAGCGGCACCASGWAGTTCATSAGGCCSGTGACCAGCGGCATCGCCACGAAGAAGATCATGATCACGCCGTGGGCGGTGAAGATCTGGTCGTAGTGGTGCGGMGGCAGGWARCCSRTGTTGTCGCCAAAGGCSATGGCCTGCTGCAGGCGCATCATCACGGCGTCGGCAAAGCCGCGCAGCAGCATCACCAGGCCCAGGATCATGTACATGATGCCGATGCGTTTGTGGTCAATGCTGCAGATCCAGTCGCGCCACAGGGGGCCCCACAGGCGGAACTTGGTGATACCGGCCAGAACGACCAGGCCGCCCAACACCACGGCAATGAAGGTGGCCAGCACGATGGGCTCATGCGCCATCGGTACGGCGTCCCAGCTCAGGCGGCCCAGCGCCCAGTGGGATGGAGAAAGGGTTTCGGAGGACATAGGAGTGCTCATTGACGGATGCTGGCGCCAGTCGTTGGTGCCGGTACGTTGCGGGTTTCGAGTGCGGCCACCACCTGGGCGGCGTTTTGCACGGTGCAGACGTCCTGGGGCAGGTTCAGCCCTGCAGCGCGCATGTAAGCGTCGCCACCCAGAGCATCGATGGCCATCATGTGGTGCATGCACATCTTTCCGTCTTCGACGCAGCGGTTGAGCACCTTGTCGTACAGGCCTTCTTCCACCGAGGCAAAGCGCTGCACCGGATCACGTTCGCTGGGCTTGACCAGGTTCAGGTAGGTGCCCTTGTCCAGGGGCTTGCCTTCGGTCTTGGCCTTTTGCACCCACTGGGCAAAGTCCTCGTTGCTCAGGCCATGGAACTTGAACGTCATGCCCGAGAAACCCGCGCCGCTGTAGTGCGACGACATGCCCTTGAACACGCCAGGCTTGTTGATCACCGCGTTCAGCTCGGTCTGCATGCCGGGCATGGCGTAAATCATGCCGGCAAGGTCTGGCACGTAGAACGCGTTCATGGTGGATGTGGCCGTCAGCTTGAACAGGATCGGGCGGTCCACCGGGGCCGCCACTTCATTCACGGTGGCGATGCCTTGCTCGGGGTAGAAGAACAGCCACTTCCAGTCCATGGCCACTACCTGCACTTCAAGCGGCTTCACATCGGCGGGGACGGCGCGCTGCGCGTCGATGCGGTCGAGAGGTCGGTAGGGGTCCAGCTTGTGGGTGCCGATCCAGGTGATGGCGCCCAGCGCAATGATGATCAGCAGCGGCACGGTCCAGATCACCAGCTCCAGCGTGGTGGAGTGGTGCCATTCCGGGTCGTACTCGGCCTCGGTGTTGCCCTGGCGGTATTTCCAGGCAAACAGCAGGGTGAGCGCGATCACSGGMAYGATGATGATCAGCATCAGCAGCGTGGCGGTGATGACCATCTGGCCTTGCTGGGCAGCGACGTCACCGGCAGGGTTGAGCACGACAGCCTTGCTGCAGCCTGCCAGGCTACCCAGCGCTGTCAGGGCGAGCAGCCAGGTGGGCCCACGAAGTTGGGGAAGTTTGAGCATGTGTAGAGCGCGATCAATGCGTTTCAGGGTAAACGCGGATAACGGGATGTGTGCGAATGTACTAGCGCTAGCTTTTTTGTCGATTGGACATTTTGTCCAAGGTCAAAAGTGCAGGCTGTTTTTGCACCAATGTGGTGCATTCAAGGGCTTTGAAGGACATTTCCTGCAGTCGGCATAGTGAAACCGCACTTGTGGCCCACAGAAGTTGCGTGTAGAACGGAACGGTCTGAGTTCGCTACACAACGTCAAGGAGCCATGTTCATGAGCAGCCCCGCCACTGCCACTTACCCCGCGGCCGGTTTTCACGAAAGCGCCGCCTCTCTCTCGCGGGCTGATACGCATGAAGACGTCACCCCCAGCGAAATCGCTGTGGGCGTGATCATCGGACGCTCGTCCGAGTATTTCGACTTCTTCGTTTTCGGGATCGCCTGCGTTCTTGTCTTCCCGTCCTTCCTGTTTCCCTTCCTGTCGCGCCTGGACGGCACGCTGATGGCCTTTGCGCTGCTGGCCGTTGCCTTCGTGGTCCGCCCGGTGGGTACCGCCATCTCCATGGCCATCCAGCGGCGCTGGGGGCGGGGCACCAAGCTGACCATTGCGCTGTTCGTGCTGGGCGTCTGCACGGTGGGCATGGCCTTTTTGCCGGGCTACAAGGATGTGGGCACTACAGCCATCGTGGCGTTGCTGATCCTGCGTGTGGGCCAGGGCCTGGCGCTGGGTGGTTCGTGGGACGGCTTGCCGTCGCTGCTGGCCATGTCGGCACCCAAAGAGCGCCGGGGCTGGTACGCCATGATCGGCCAGCTGGGCGCGCCTCTGGGCTTTGTGCTGGCTGCGGGCCTGTTTGCCTACCTGTACAGCAGCCTCACGGTGCAAGAGTTTCTGGCCTGGGGCTGGCGTTATCCGTTTTTTGTGGCCTTTGCCGTGAACGTGGTGGCCCTGTTTGCCCGCCTGCGTCTGGTGGTGGGGCAGTCGTACTCCGAACTGCTCAAGGACCGCGAGTTGCAGCCCGTGCCTGTGAGCCGCGTCATGCGTGATGAAGGCAGCAACGTGTTGCTGGGCGCCTTTGCGGCGCTGGCCAGCTTTGCACTGTTCCACCTGGTCACGGTTTTCCCGCTGTCGTGGATCACGCTGTATTCCGACCAGCCAGTCACCCAGATCCTGGGCGTGCAGATCGTCGGCGCGTTCCTCGCGGCGGGCGCCATCATGGTGTCGGGCTGGCTGTCGGACCACCTGGGCCGCCGCAAGCTTCTGGGCGGCATGGCCGTGCTGATTGGCGTGTTCAGCTTCATGGCGCCGGTGTTGCTCAACACCGGCGAGGTGGGTAGCACCATGTTCCTGTTGCTGGGCTTTGTGCTGCTGGGCCTGTCGTACGGCCAGGCATCGGGCACGGTCACGGCCAACTTCTCGCCGCAGTATCGCTACACCGGCGCCGCCCTGTCGGCCGACCTGGCCTGGATCATTGGTGCAGCCTTCGCACCGCTGGTGGCCCTGTATCTGTCGTCGCAGTTCGGTCTGCTGGCAGTGACGGTGTACCTGCTGTCGGGTGTGGCCTGCACGCTGGGTGCGCTGAACCTGAACCGCCGCATGGAGCGGCGCGACCGCTGATGCACAACGGTGGTTTGCTATTGAATGTATAGCTTGCAGCGCATGTTCCACTAGCGCTACAGGCGTAAAAGACCAAAAAAAGGCGCCCGGTTCTGCCGGGCGCTTTGCTTTTGGGCCTCACGGGTCACGGCTCAGTCCAGCGTGCCAGCGCCAACTGCTACGGGGTTTCAGTCGCAGGCGGTGAGCGCGTCGCGCGTGGGCCTTGGCAGCGCATCGGCAGGGCCGGGGATCCGCTGCGGTGGGACAAGCCCGTTCAAGGCTCGGAGTTCCGCTCAGTCCTGGGGCCGGAAGCCAATGGTCAGTGACGGAGGCACGCGCCCATCCACATCGCGCGGCAATGTTTCGGTCTTGTCCAGGGCCCGCAGCACCGCGTCGTCCCAGGCCTTGTTGCCGCTGGACTGCACCAGCCGCTTGCCCACAATGGTGCCGTCGGGTGACAGCCGCACTTCCACCTCGGCGCGCGGGTTGCCCGAGATGGCGTCTGGATACACGATGTTGGGCTTGACCTTGGCCGCGACCTTGCCTCCGTAGCTGCCCGAGGGGCTGCGACTCTCCTTGTCTTTGCCCGTGGCGTTCTCGCCCCCTGTGGCCCCGGCCATGCCCTGGATGCGGCGCAGGTTGGCCTCACGCTGTTCAGCCAGTTGCTTAGCCTCGGTTTCTGCCTTGCGCTTGGCGGCCTCGTCGGCCTTGCGTTTGTCTTCGGCCAGCTTCTTCTGCTTGTCCTGCTCGGCCTTTTTCTGTTCGGCCAGCTGCTTTTCGCGCTGTTCCTTTTCTTTGTCGCGTTCTTTTTGCAGGCGCTCTTTTTTCTCCTGCTCCAGGCGGTCGCGGCGTTCTTCTTCCTTGCGCTCACGTTCGCGCTTTTCGCGCAGCTGCTGTTGTTCGCGGGCTTTCTTTTCCTGCTCCAGGCGCTTTTTCTCGCGCTCGATGGCAATGTCCGCCTCACGCGTGTCGGGCGGCTCGGCCGCACGCACTGGGGGGGCAGGGGGCGGGGGAGGGGTGACCTGCTGCACAGGCGGTGGTGGCGGTGGCGGTGGGGGCTCCACGGCGCGCGGCGCAGCCTGGGTGGGCACGGCGGCCCACAACTCAGCTTCTACGGCAGGCTGGTCGGCCGTGTTTTTCCAGTTCACACCCCAGGTCAACGCGCCGATCAGCACCGCATGCACCAGCACCGCCAGCGTGATGGCGCGCAGGCGCGCCGGTGGACGGGGCGGGGCAAACTGGTCGCGGTCGGTGTGGGCGTGCATGGGCGTCTGAGCGGTGCCGGGCGGGTTCGGTTCAACCGCCTTGCTTGACCGACAGGCCTACGCGTTGCACGCCTGCCTTTTGCAGGGCGTCCATCGCCTTCACCACGGTTTCGTACTGCACGCCCTTGTCGGCGCTGATGACCACGGCGCTCTCGGGCCCCTGGCCCTTTTGCCAGCGGCTGGCGGCATCGCCAATCTCCCGCTGGTTCAGGCTGCGCGTGGCTTCGGGGGTCTTGAACTGCAGCGTGCCATCCCTGTTGACGATGACCTGGGCCACTACCTTGGGCATGTTCTTGCTCTTGCCCACGCTGGGCACATCGACCACGCCGGGTGTGAGCATGGGCGCCGTCACCATGAAGATGATGAGCAGCACCAGCATGACGTCAATGAACGGGACCATGTTGATCTCGTTGATGGTGCGGCGGCCTCGGCCGCGGGATGCCATGGCGGGCATGGAGTGCCTCCCGGATCAGTGGCCCGAGGCCGTGTGGCCTGTGGACGCGGGCTGCGCGCCCAGGTTGCGCTGCAGGATGTTGGAGAACTCTTCGATGAAGGTCTCCTGGTGCGTGGCCACGCGGTCGATGTCGCGCGCAAAGCGGTTGTAGGCGATCACGGCCGGGATGGCCGAGAACAGGCCGATGGCGGTGGCGACCAGCGCCTCGGCGATGCCTGGGGCCACGGTAGCGAGCGTGACCTGTTCCATGCCCGCAAAGCCGGTGAAGGCGTGCATGATGCCCCACACGGTGCCGAACAGGCCCACATACGGCGATACGGAGCCGACCGATGCCAGGAAGGAAAGGCTGGACTCGACCACATCCATCTCACGCTGGAAGCTCGCACGCATGGCGCGGCGCGCGCCGTCCAGCAAGGTGCCCGGGTCGGTGATGCGGCGCTCGCGCAGTTTCTGGTACTCACGCATGCCGCTGGCAAAAATGCGTTCCATGGGGCCTGCCTGCTTGGCGTTTTGGGCGGCAGCGGCGTACAGGTCGTTCAGGCTGGTGCCCGACCAGAACTCGCGCTCGAAATCCTCGTTCAGTGTCTTCACGCGCTTCAAGGCAAACAGCTTGCGGAAGATGGCGGCCCAGCTGGCCACCGACACGCCCAGCAGCAGCAGCATCACGAGTTGCACCACCCAGCTGGCGTGCAGCACCAGGGAGATGATGGACATGTTTTGGGAATTCATGGTGTGAGTTGTTCCAGGAGGGTGCTTGGAATTCTGGCGGGGCGCAGGGTGGCGGCATCCACCCATCCGATGCGGATGGTGCCTTCGGTCAGCAAGGTCGGGGGCTGGTCGGTCATCTGCTCTGGTTTCAGGAGCGCCTGCTGCACTATTGTCAACGATGCGCGGCCACTGCTTTGCAGGGCGGCGGTAACAATCAGTTCATCGTCCAGCCGTGCGGGGCGGTGGTAGCGCAGCTGCGCGTCGGTTACGACAAACATGCCGCCGGTTTGTTCCCGCAACTGCTGTTGCCCCACACCCAACGACCGCAGCCACTCGGTGCGTGCGCGCTCAAAAAACTTGAGGTAGTTGGCGTAGAACACGATGCCACCGGCATCGGTGTCTTCCCAGTAAATCCGGATCGGAAATTCAAACGCCATCGTGGGGTCGCTCGCCTTGGTCATCCGAGCAGCTTGCGCAGCCGCTCCACGGACTCCTGCAATTGCGCCATGGAGTTGGCGGTCGAGAAGCGGATGAACCGCTCGGGCTCGGCCGTGCCAAAGTCGCGCCCCGGTGTCACGGCGATGTGCGCGCGGCGCATGAGCTCAAACGCAAAGTCCCAGCTGCCGCTCACGCCCAGGCGCTGCGCGGCCTGCGTGCAGTCGGCCCAGGCRTAGAAGGCGCCATCRGGCAYCACSGGCACRTTCAGRCCCAGCGACTGCAGCGCGGGGATGAASMAGTCGCGSCGCGCCTTGAACTCGGCGCGGCGGCGYTCGTATTCGGCAATGCTCTCGGCCTCGAAGCAGGCCAGCGCKGCRTRCTGCGACACGGTGCTGGCGCAGATGAACAGGTTCTGCGCCAGGCGTTCCACCACGGGCACCATGGCCTCGGGCACCACCATCCAGCCCAGGCGCCAGCCGGTCATGTTGAAGTATTTGCTGAAGCTGTTGATGCTGATGATGTTGTCGTCGATGGCGAGCGCGGTGTGGCCAAACTCTTCCTCGTACGACAGGCCCAGGTAAATCTCGTCGATCATCGTGATGCCGTCATGCGACCGCACCACGTCATGGATGCGGCGCAGCTCATCGGGCGCTATCGAGGTGCCCGTGGGGTTGGAGGGCGAGGCCAGCAGCACGCCGCGCGTTTTTTCATTCCATGCCGCACGCACCTTGTCGGCGCTCAGCTGGTAGCGCTCTGCCGCCGTGGTGGGCAGCAGCACGGCCTTGCCTTCTGCGGCGCTCACAAAGTGGCGGTTGCAGGGGTAGCTCGGGTCGGGCATCAAAATTTCGTCGCCCGACTCGATGAGCGCCAGGCACGCCAGTTGCAGCGCGGCCGATGCGCCTGCGGTGACCACAATGCGGCGCGCAGGCACGTTGACGCCAAAGTGGCTCTGGTACCAGCCGCTGATGCGCTCGCGCAGCGCATCCAGCCCCAGCGCGTTGGTGTACTGCGTGGCGCCGTTGTGCACGGCGCGGGCGGCGGCTTCCTGCACCAGGGGCGGGGCGGTGAAGTCGGGCTCGCCGATGTTCAAGAAGATCATCGGTTCGCGCGTGCCCGCCACCTCGCGGGCCAGGGCCTGCGCGGCCTTGGCGACCTCCATCACATAAAACGGTTCAATGCGCTCGGCGCGCGTGGAAAACTTCATGGAATGGCATCCTGCCCCGACCGGGCCCCTTGTGGACGTGGTGGCGTGAGGGCGTAGAAAGAAAAGAAACCAAGCCGCTCCGGTTCAACGGGCAGGGCGGCAGCGGGGCGGTGGCAGGGTCAGGCAGCGCCCGCGCCTGCGGCCTTGTCGGCCGCCACTTCCACGGCGCGCARTTGSGGSGCCAGGCCGTTGAGCACGGCGTTCACGTACTTGTGGCCGTCCGTGCCGCCAAATTCCTTGGCGAGTTCGATGCATTCGTTGAGCACCACGCGCCAGGGCACATCCAGGCAGTTCTGGAACTCGTACACGCCGATCCACATGGTGGCGTGTTCGATGGGCGAGATCTCGGCCATCTTGCGGTCCAGCAACGGGGTGATCAATGCGTCCATGCTGGCGGCGTGCTCGATGCAGCCGTGCAGCAGTGCGTCGTAGTGCGCCGAGTCGGCCTTGTGAAAGCCCGCCAGGTCGCGCGTGAACGCATCGATGGCAGTAGCGTCGTTGCCGCCCACCAGGTGCTGRTASAGCGCCTGCAGCGCGAATTCGCGYGCRCGGCTGCGGTTSGACTTGGAGGCGGCCTTGCGGGTGCCCGTGCTTTTGAGGCCGGTGCGGGTTTGCTTGGGCGGACGTGCCGACGATGGCGTAGGGGTGTTTTCGCTCATGACAGTTCGTCCAGCAGGTTGGCCATTTCCACCGCCACGCGGGCTGCGTCCACGCCCTTTTCGGTCTGGCGGGCGATGGCCTGTTCCATGTTCTCGGTGGTGATGATGGCGTTGGCAATCGGTATCTGGTAGTCCAGCGACAGGCGCGTGACGCCCGCGCCSGATTCGTTGGCYACCAGYTCGAAGTGGTAGGTCTCGCCGCGGATGATGCAGCCCAGCGCGAYCAGCGCGTCGTACTCGTCGCTCTCGGCCATGGCCTGCAGGGCCACGGGCACTTCGAGCGCGCCGGGCACCAGCACATGCTTGATGTGCTTTTCCTGCACGCCCAGGGCCAGCAGCTCTGCGCGGCAGGCAGCAGCCAGGGTGTTGGTGATGCTCTCGTTGAAACGGGCCTGCACGATGCCGATGTGCAGCTTCTTGCCGTCCAGTTTGTCTGCGGTGCCTTTGTCTGCGCCAAACATAGTGATCCTGTTCCTGTCTTTATTCTTTGGGGATGAAGCCGGTGATTTCGAGGCCGTAGCCTGTCATGCTGGGCATGCGGCGTGGCTGGCCCATCAGGGCCATCTTGTGCACGCCGCATTCGCGCAGGATCTGCGCGCCCACGCCGTAGGTACGCAGGTCCATGCGGCCCCGCTCGGGCGCCTGGGCGGAGCGGGCGGTGCCTTCAAACTGCGCCAGCAGCTGGGAGGCGCTTTCGCCGCAATTGAGCAGCACGGCCACGCCCTTGCCTTGTTTGGCCAGGTATTGCAGGCTGGTGTCCAGGCCCCAGGAGTGCATGGAGCGGTTGACTTCGAGCGCATCGAACACCGACAGCGGCTCGTGCACACGCACGGGCACCACGTCGTCGGCGCTCCACTGGCCCTTGACCAGTGCCAGGTGCACGGCCTGGCTGGGCTTGTCGCGGAAGGCATGGGCGGTGAACTCGCCATACGCCGTCTGCAGTGTGCGCGTGCCGACCTTTTCGACCAGCGACTCGTTGCGGCTGCGGTATTCGATGAGGTCCGCGATGGTGCCGATCTTGAGGCCGTGCTCGGCGGCAAACAGCTGCAGATCGGGCAGGCGGGCCATGGTGCCGTCGTCCTTCATGATCTCGCAGATCACCGATGCGGGGCTACAGCCCGCCATGGCGGCCAGGTCGCAACCGGCTTCGGTATGGCCGGCGCGCATCAGCACGCCGCCGTCCACTGCCTGCAGCGGGAAGATGTGGCCGGGCTGCACCAGGTCGCTGGGCTGGCTGTTGCGGTCCACCGCCACCTGCACGGTGCGGGCGCGGTCGGCGGCCGAGATGCCGGTGGTCACGCCCTCGGCGGCTTCGATGGAGACGGTGAACGCCGTGCTGTACACCGTGCCGTTGCGCGCTGCCATGGGCGGCAGCTTGAGGAACTCGCAGCGCTCGCGGCTCAATGTCAGGCAGATCAGGCCCCGGCCGAAGCGGGCCATGAAGTTGATGGCCTCGGGCGTCACATGGTCGGCGGCCAGGACGAGGTCGCCTTCGTTTTCGCGGTCTTCTTCATCCACCAGGATGACGATGCGCCCGGCGCGCATCTCGGCCACGATGTCCTCGACGGGCGAGATCGGCACGGGGGTGAGGGGGGTGTTCATGGAAGGTCGGGGCTTTCTGTGGAGCCTCTGGCGGTTGCCAGCTGGCGGTGTGCTGCAGCACAGGTCCCCGTGGCCGAAGGCAACTGTGGTGCCTCCAAGAAACCGCCCCAAAGAACATGCGATGCGGCGCTGCCGCACGTCAAAGGAGCATCGTGCCCCCAAAGCCCTGGATTTTAGTGCACCGGGGCCTGCTTGGTGTTTGAAAGGCGCGGTGCCTGACGCAGATCAGATGGCGCTGCCCTGCAGCACCACGTCCGACGTGGGGTAGGCCACGCAGGGCAACACGCAACCTTCTTCCTTTTCTTCGGCCGTGAGGCCTGGCCATTCGACGGCGTAGCGCACCGTGCCTTCGACCAGCTGGCCCAGGCAGGTGCGGCAGGTGCCGTTGCGGCAGGAGCTGGGCCAATCGATGCCGCCTTGCTCCATGGACAGCAGCAGCGGCTGCTCGGGCCAGGCGTCGCACTGGGTGCCATCGGGCTCGACCTTGGCGATGAAGAAGGGGGCGGTGGTGGGTGTCGTCATGGACGTGTCTCTTCAGGGTTGGTGGGCGGCGTGGGTCCACACCAGCAGCAGGTTGTTGGCGGGCATCGCGTGCCGCGCGGCCAGTTGCAGGCCGGCCTGGGCGGCTACCGCCATCACGTCTTCGATGCGGCGGATGCCCCAGGCGGCGTCTTGCGCGCGCAGGCTGGCGTCAAAGGCCAGGTTGCCGGGGGCGGTGGGCACGCCGTCTTCCAGGTAGGGGCCGTAGGTGACCAGGTGGCCGTCTGGCGCCAGGTGGCGGGCGGCGCCCTGCATCAGCCCGGTGCAGCAGGCCCAGGGGGCGATGTGCAGCATGTTGGCGCAGTAGACCAGGTCGAACGACGCGGCGCCGAATGCCGGGCCGTCGCTGGGCCACTGGTCGTGCAGCACGTCCAGCCGCCGGGGCGCCTGCACGTTGCGGGCACCGGCCTGCGCGGCCCAGCCGGTGATGGAGGCGAAATGGGTGTCCTGCAGGTCGGTGGGCTGCCAGGTCCASCCGGGCAGGGCGGCTGCAAAGTGCGCGGCGTGCTGCCCGGTGCCACTGGCAATCTCCAGCGCGGCGCCGGTGTTGGGCAGCAACGCCAGCAGCTGCGCCAGGATGGGCCCCTGGTTGCGCTCTGCGGCGGGACTGTGCTGAAGGTACGTGGTGGACACTGGTGGATGGAGTGTTTTTGGCCGCTAGCGCTAGTGGATCATGCGCTGGCAGCTATGAAATAAAGAGCGGCCAACCAAGGGCCGACGTGCACTGTACCGCAGACGATTTACCCATCTGTGCTGCCTGTTTTTTCAGCGGCACAAGAAGTTGCCTTGTAAATCAATGACTTAAGACTGTCATACAAGGCTTGTTCACAGTTATCCACAAGATTGTCCAGTGCGGGCAGGGATAACCGGGGGTTTTGGGTGCCTGTGAAGGGGTATCGGCCGCACGTGGCAAAGGACGTTCTGCAATTGCCTGTTTTTTGAGCGATGCAAGGTTATTCCTTGCAAATCAACCACTTAAGCGTGCCATACAAGGCTTATCCAAGGTTATCCACACCATTGTCCAGTGTGCGCCGGGATAACCCATGCCATGTTGTACCGGGTTGCCTAAAAATAAGGCAATGCAGTGCATTTCCTTGCAAATCAAGCACTTGGCGTTGTCATACAGGACTTGCCAAAACTTATCCACACGATTGTCCAGTGCGCGCAGGGATAACCTGCGCAGGGTGCTGTCAGGCCGTTTCAGGCCGTGACCTTCACACCCTTCCAGAACGCGACGCGGCCCTTGATCTCAGCGGCCTCGGGCTTGGGGTCGGCATAGAACCACGCAGCGTCGGCGTTCATCTCGCCGTTGACCAGCAGCGACAGGTAGCTGGCCKKGCCCTTCCAGGCRCAGGTGGTCTTGTGGTTGCTGAACGTGAAGTAGTCGCGGTGCAGCGCGCTTTCGGGAAAGTAGTGATTGCCTTCCACCACCACGGTGTCGTCGCTCTCGGCAACCACCACGCCGTTCCAGATTGCTTTCATGGGAGATCCTTGGGTAAAAATGGCCGATAGCGCAGGTGTTACATGCGCCAATAGCTATCAAAAAATGAGTGCGAGAGGGCTGCGCCGGCCGCTACCCCGGGGCTGGCGCAGGCACCCATTATTCCCAATGTGCCGCGTGGGCGTGTGCGGTGCTCGGCCAGCGTGGGGGAGGTGGCGGAGGAGCCAGTCGCCTGTGCAACCTGCAAGGGCCGCGCTGTGGCTTACAGTGCAGCGCGCGGCGCCAGCCCATTCGGGCAGGTGCCAGAGGTTTTTATTCCACTGACCGATTGACCAAGACAACAGGAGAACCTTCACCATGGGTATTGATTTCCAAGGCCGCGTGGCCATCGTGACGGGCGCGGGCGGCGGCCTGGGCCGCCAGCATGCTCTGGCGCTGGCCAAGCGCGGCGCCAAGGTGCTGGTCAACGACCTGGGCGGCGCGGTGGACGGCAGCGGCGGCACCGTGGGTGCGGCGCAGGCCGTGGTCGATGAGATCCGCGCTGCGGGCGGCGAGGCGCTGGCCAATGGCGCGTCGGTCACCGACTTTGCGGCGGTCGAGGCCATGGTGMAGCAGGCSATCGACGCCTGGGGCCGSGTSGACATCCTGGTCAACAACGCCGGTATCCTGCGCGACAAGTCGTTCGCCAAGATGAGCATGGATGACTTCCGCCTGGTGGTGGATGTGCACCTGATGGGCGCCGCCAACTGCTGCAAGGCCGCGTGGCCGCACATGGTGGCCCAGCAATATGGCCGCATCGTGATGACCACTTCGTCCACCGGCCTGTACGGCAACTTTGGCCAGGCCAACTATGGCGCAGCCAAGCTGGCCCAGGTGGGGCTGATGCAGACCCTGGCCATCGAGGGCGCCAAGTACAACATCCATGTGAACGCCCTGGCCCCCACGGCCGCCACGCGCATGACCGAGGGCCTGATGCCCCAGGAAGTGCTGGACGCSYTSAAGCCCGAGGCCGTGGTGCCCGCCATGCTGGTGCTGGCGCACGAAAGCGCGCCCACGCGCACCATCCTGTGTGCCGGTGCGGGCACGTTTGAAGCTGCTCACATCACCCTCACGCCGGGTATCCATCTGGGCATTGGCGCCGATGTGCCCGAGCAACTGGCCGCCCGCCTGGCCGAGGTGACGGAGCGGGCGGGCGAGCAAGTACCACAAAGTGGCGCAGCGCAGGGAACCAACGAGGTTGGACGCGCTTTGGCCGCAAGGGCTTGACACCCCTCTGGGCGGGCCAKCGCTCAACGTGCTAAGTTCCGGGCCGACAGAAGTTGGATCGGTATAAACATATGAGCAAACTGCACGAGAGACTGGCCGCCTACCCGGCGGACGCCCTGGGGGGGATTCGCCGTGGCATCGAAAAGGAAGGGCTGCGCGTGCTGCCCACCGGCGGCCTGGCCCTCACACCCCACCCGCTGGCGCTGGGCTCGGCCCTCACACATCCCCTGATCACCACGGACTACAGCGAGTCGCAGCTGGAGTTGATCACTGGCGCCCACAAGGGCGTGCAGCAGTGCCTGGATGAGCTGACCGAGGTGCACCAGTTCGTGCACCACACCCTGAAGGACAGCGGCGGCGAGCTGCTGTGGGCCTCCAGCATGCCCTGCGGCCTGCCCACGGACGAGACCATTCCCATCGGCCGCTACGGCAGCTCCAACGTGGGCCGCGCCAAGAGCGTATACCGCATGGGCCTGGGCCACCGCTATGGCCGGCGCATGCAGACCATTTCGGGCATTCACTACAACTGGTCGCTGCCGGGCGTGGACAGCGAGCAGTATTTCGCGCTGATTCGCAACTTCCGGCGCCACGCGTTTGTGCTGCTGTACCTATTTGGCGCCTCACCCGCCTTGTGCCCCTGTTTTGTGGAGGGGCGCGAGCACCGCCTTGAGCGCATGGAGGGCGGCAGCGCGCTGTACCTGCCCCACGCCACATCGCTGCGCATGGGCCGCCTGGGCTACCAGAGCGACGCGCAAGCCACGCTGGCCGTGAGCTACAACGGCCTCACGGGCTACGCCAACTCGCTGCACGAGGCACTGACCAAGCCATACCCCGCCTACGAAACCGTGGGTGTGCGCAACCCCGGCGGTGACTACAACCAGCTCGGCACCAGCCTGCTGCAGATCGAAAACGAGTTCTACGGCACCATCCGCCCCAAGCGCACGGTGCGTACGGGCGAGCGTCCGCTGCATGCCCTGCGCGAGCGCGGGGTCGAATACGTCGAAGTGCGTCTGATGGACCTGGACCCGTTCGTGCCCGTGGGCATCACCGCACCCACCATGCGCC
>NZ_JBGFFF010000097.1:0-17929 GCF_056175785.1 Acidovorax sp. LjRoot204 | reverse complement strand
GCGCCGACCTTCATGGCCTGGTCCATCACCTTGCAGATYTTTTCGGCRTGSGYTTCGCTGAGCGCACCGCCAAASACCGTGAAGTCCTGGCTGAACACGAACACSAGGCGGCCATTGATCATGCCGTAGCCTGTCACCACACCGTCGCCGGGGATCTTGTTGTCCTCCATGCCAAAGTCGGTGCAGCGGTGTTCGACGAACATGTCCCATTCCTCGAACGTGCCGTCGTCCAGCAGCAGCTCAATGCGCTCGCGCGCCGTGAGCTTGCCCTTGGCGTGCTGCGCATCAATGCGCTTTTGCCCGCCGCCCAGGCGTGCCAGGGCACGCTTTTTCTCCAGTTGCTCCAGGATGTCTTGCATGGTCGTCCTTTGGTGAATGGGTTGGTGTCTACTATTTATTTGATAGCTGCCAGCGCATGATTGGATTGCGCTAGCAGCAGATTTCGTGCTGCAGTCGATGCCGCAATGCGCCCTGCTGCCACATCGGCCTGCATCTGGGGCAGCAGCTCGCGCACCTGCGGGTGCTGGCGAAAAGCGAGCTTGAGGCCCGCGTCGATGCGCTCCCACATCCAGGACAGCGCCTGCTTCTCGCGCCGCGTGGCCAGGCGGCCGTTGGCGGATTGCAGCTGGCGGAACTGCGTGACGGCTGCCCAGAAGCTGTCCACGCCCTGCCCCAGCAGCGCGCTGATCTGCACGACCTTCGGGTGCCACAGCGTTTCGTCGTGGTGCGCGTTCTCGGGGTTGCCGTGTTGGCTGAGCAGGCGCAGGCTCGACGTGATCTGCGCCTCGGCCCGCGTGGCGGCGTTCTTGTCGATGTCGGCCTTGTTGATGACCACCAGGTCAGCAATCTCCATCACGCCCTTCTTGATGGCCTGCAGGTCGTCGCCCGCGTTGGGCAGCTGCATCAGCACAAACATGTCCGTCATGCCCGCCACCGCGATCTCGCTCTGGCCCACGCCCACGGTTTCGACGATCACCACGTCGTAGCCTGCGGCCTCGCAGACCAGCATGGCTTCGCGGGTCTTCTCTGCGACTCCGCCCAGGGTGCCGCTCGACGGGCTGGGGCGGATGTAGGCCTTTTCATGCACCGACAGGTGTTCCATGCGCGTCTTGTCGCCCAGGATGGAGCCGCCCGAGACGGTGCTGGAGGGGTCGATGGTAAGCACGGCCACGCGGTGGCCCTGGCCGATCAGGTACAGGCCCAAGGCTTCGATGAAGGTGGATTTGCCCACGCCGGGCACGCCGCTGATGCCCAGGCGGAAGGCCTTGCCGGTGTGCGGAAGCAGCTGGGTCAGCAGCTCGTCGGCCTGGGCGCGGTGGTCCACCCGCGTCGATTCGAGCAGCGTGATGGCTTTGGACATGGCCCTGCGTTGCACCGCCGCCGTGCCCTGCACCACCCCGTCAAGAAGCGCCGCAGGCGTCACGCCACCGCCTTGCGAATCTGCTCCAGCACATCCTTGGCGCTGGCTGGAATCGGCGTCCCCGGGCCGTACACGCCCTTGACGCCCGACTCATACARGAARTCGTAGTCCTGCSSSGGAATCACSCCGCCSACGAACACGATGATGTCGTCSGCRCCCTGGTCCTTGAGCGACTGAATGATGGCGGGCACCAGTGTCTTGTGGCCTGCAGCCAGCGTGCTCACGCCCACGGCGTGCACGTCGTTTTCAATGGCCTGGCGGGCACATTCCTCGGGGGTCTGGAACAACGGGCCCATGTCCACGTCAAAGCCCAGGTCAGCAAACGCGGTGGCCACCACCTTGGCGCCCCGGTCATGGCCGTCCTGGCCCAGTTTGGCGATCATCACGCGGGGGCGGCGGCCTTGTTCTTCGGCAAAGGCGTTGATTTCGGTCTTGAGTTTGTCCCAGCCTTCGGCCGAGTCATAGGCAGCTGCGTACACACCGGTCACCTTTTGTGTATCGGCGCGGTGGCGCCCAAAAACCTTCTCCAACGCATCGCTGATCTCGCCCACTGTGGCACGCAGACGCACAGCCTGAATGGACAAATCGAGCAGGTTGCCCTCGCCACTCTCTGCGGCGGCGGTCAGCGCATCCAGTGCTGCCTGCACCTTGGCGGCATCGCGCGTTGCACGGATCTTTTGCAGGCGAGCGATCTGGCCGTCGCGCACCTTCATGTTGTCGATCTGCAGGATGTCAACCGGGTCTTCCTTCGCCAGCTTGTACTTGTTGACGCCCACGATCACGTCCTTGCCMSWGTCGATGCGCGCCTGCTTCTCGGCGGCRGCMGCTTCGATCTTGAGCTTGGCCCAGCCGCTGTCCACSGCCTKGGTCATGCCRCCCATGGCCTCGACYTCYTCGATGATSKYCCAGGCCGCGTCGGCCATGTCCTGSGTSAGCTTYTCCATCATGTAGCTGCCGGCCCAGGGGTCGAYCACGTTSGTGATRTGSGTCTCTTCCTGGATGATGAGCTGCGTGTTGCGCGCRATGCGGGCRCTGAACTCGGTRGGCAGCGCAATSGCTTCGTCAAAGCTGTTGGTGTGCAGGCTYTGGGTGCCGCCRAASACSGCSGCCATGGCCTCGATGGTGGTGCGCACCACGTTGTTGTAGGGGTCCTGCTCGGTGAGGCTCCAGCCCGAGGTCTGGCAGTGCGTGCGCAGCATGAGGCTCTTGGGGTTCTTGGCCCCCGTGGCCTTCATGATGCGGCACCACAGCAGGCGCGCGGCGCGCATCTTGGCGACTTCGAGATAGAAGTTCATGCCAATCGCCCAGAAGAACGACAGGCGCCCGGCGAACTCGTCCACGTCCATGCCCTTGGCGATGGCAGTCTTCACATACTCCTTGCCGTCGGCCAGGGTGAAGGCCAGCTCCAGTGCCTGGTTGGCCCCGGCTTCCTGCATGTGGTAGCCGCTGATCGAGATCGAGTTGAACTTCGGCATGTTCTTGGCCGTGTACTCGATGATGTCGCCAATGATCTTCATCGACGGCTTGGGCGGGTAGATGTAGGTGTTGCGCACCATGAACTCTTTCAGAATGTCGTTCTGAATGGTTCCTGAGAGCTTGTCTTGCGAGACGCCCTGCTCTTCTGCCGCCACCACATAGCCCGCCAGCACGGGCAACACCGCGCCGTTCATGGTCATCGATACGCTGACCTTGTCCAGCGGGATCTGGTCGAACAGGATCTTCATGTCCTCGACCGAGTCGATTGCCACSCCGGCCTTGCCSACRTCGCCSGTCACGCGSGGRTGGTCGCTGTCGTARCCSCGGTGGGTGGCCAGGTCGAASGCCACRCTCACGCCCTGCCCGCCSGCRGCCAGSGCCTTSCGGTAGAAMGCRTTSGATTCYTCGGCGGTCGARAARCCYGCGTACTGGCGGATSGTCCAGGGSCGCACSGCRTACATGGTGGCCTGSGGGCCGCGCAGGTAGGGCTCRAARCCGGGCAGCGTGTTGGCGTACGGCAGGCTGGCCGTGTCTTCGGCGGTGTACAGCGGCTTGACGGTGATGCCATCGGGCGTGACCCAGTTGAGGGCGCTGACATCGCCCTCCGGCGCCGACTTGGCTGCGGCCTTGGCCCAGGCTTCCAGCGAAGACGCGGCGAACTCTGGGGCGTTGTTGGTGGGGTTGTCACTCATGGCAAAAGCTACTCCGAAGATGGCGTTGGGGCGTCCAACACAGCGCACAGGCGGTGACCGCACAGGTGCAGTGGTGTGGCGGCGAGTTTACATCATTCATAATTATTGATTCAAAATATTCCGCCCAGCTTACAATCCACCCCATGTCTGCCCTCACCCTTACTCCCCGCGCGCTCTACGAAGAAGTGGCCGAGCAATTGCGCCAGCGCATCTTCCGCCGCGAACTGGAGCCGGGCAGCTGGATCGACGAGCTCAAGATTGCCGAGGAATTCGGCATCAGCCGCACGCCCCTGCGCGAGGCGCTGAAGGTGCTGGCCGCTGAAGGCCTGGTCACGATGAAGGTGCGCCGTGGCGCCTATGTGACGGAGATGAGCGAAAAAGACCTGCGCGACGTGTACCACCTGCTCAGCCTGCTCGAGAGCGACGCCGCCGGTGTGGTGGCCGAACATGCCACCGAGGCGCAGTTGAAAACGCTGCAGGACCTGCACGCCGAGCTGGAAGCCGCCGTGGCTGATCGCGAAAAATTCTTCGCCGTCAACGAACGCTTTCACATGCACCTGCTGGAGATGGCCGACAACCGCTGGCGCAGCCAGATGGTGGCSGAYCTGCGCAAGGTGATGAAGCTCAACCGCCACAACTCGCTGTTCAAGCAAGGTCGTATTGAAGATTCGCTGGGCGAGCATCGCGCCATCCTGGCCGCGATGGTGGCGCGTGACGCCAAGGCCACGGTCAAGGCTATGCAGGCGCACTTTGCGCAGGGGCTGGAAGCGGCGACCTGATTCTTGGCACCGGAACAGGCTGGTAACCAGACACCGGACCCAGTGGGCATCGGGCTCGATCGGGCCTTCAGAGAGCGACTTCCACCCGGTTACGCCCTGCCGCCTTGGCCGCATAAAGCGCCTCATCTGCGCGGCGCAGCAAGCCATCAAAGTGAGCGTCGTCAGCGCGAAGCACCGCCAAGCCTATCGACACCGTCAACGGCAACACCAGGTCACCCGCCGTGAACGGCGCCTGGGCGACGGCCTGGCGCAACCGCTCGCCAGCGGCAGGGGCGCCGTGCAGCTGCAGGTTGTCGAACAGCACCACAAACTCTTCCCCACCTTGCCGAGCCGGCAACTCGGCCCCCCGGCAGGCCGACCGCAGCCGCATCGCCACATGCTTGAGGGCCACATCGCCCATCTCGTGGCCGTGCTCGTCGTTGATGCGCTTGAAGTGGTCTATATCCACAATCGCCAGCCCGAACCCGCCGGACGCCGGACTGGTGCGGGCCTGCTCAAAACGCTGCAGCCCCATCTCCACCAGCGTGCGGCGGTTGGGCAGGCCGGTCAGGTAGTCGGTGGACGCTGCGCGCTCCCACTGGCGGCGGATGCGCTCCGAGCACATCAGCAAGAACGCTGTGGTGCCAATCACGGGCAAAGTGGCGGCCACCATAGGGGTGGCAATGTTCATCCAGGCTCCCGCCCCCAGCACATTGAAGGCCGGGTTCACACCCATCAACACGAAGTAGCCCGCACGGAACAGCACAAACAAGGCAACGGCCGTGAACAGGCCAGCCATCACGCGTCGGCTGCGGGCGCCGTCGCGGCGCTCCTGCGAAACCAGCACCACAATGCAGTGCACCATCAGCACCGACCAGACCACCGACACGGTCAGAATGCGCCCGCCCACGTCAGCCGTACCCAAGGTCAGCCAGAACACGGCCGCCGTGCCAAGAGCGGCGGGCACCATGATCCACAGCTTGTCCTTGAGGCCATAAAACTGCCGCAATGCACGCAGATAACCCGTGAAGCCGAACATCACCAGCGCATTGGCCAGGGCCAGGGTGTAGGCGGGCGGGTTCAGCCCCTGCGCGGCAAACAGGATAGAGCCACCGGCAAACAGCAGTGTGGCAACGCGCCAGCTGGCCGCAGCGGGCCGCATGGGCAACGGCAAGTCCTTGTGCATCAGGCCCAGAACCCCACCGTTTGCCAGCATCATGAGGGTGGCAATGAAAAAAATGGTGACAGGGTCCATGGGGTTTGCTGGTGCGGCGTTCGCGTGGCTATGGAATGGCGCGTATTGTGCCCATGGTGCCTGCAGCCCTCGACGCGCCATGTGGCGGCCGCACGCAGTGCCCGCCTCGGCATTCCATCTTTAGGAATGCACCATTTCTCACAAAGCACGCCACCGGATGGGTGCCGCAAGCTCCTGTGCTGGCTATCATCTTCGGGTTTGCCCTGATCAGGGCCCAGAATCTCCCAGTGAGGCGCTCCGGCATGCGGACGCCCCACTGAAGTCCCTCAGCGGGCACCATGCACCAGTCAGATGACCTCAGCCACCGCCCCCACCCGAATTTCCGACGTTCACACGCTGCCCCAACTACTGGCTTACCGGGTCGGCCAAACTCCCCAGGCCGACGCCTTTCGCGCATATGACACGAACCGCAAGGCTTGGCAAAGCCTGACGTGGGCGCAGACCGCAGAGCGCGTGAAAGCCTGGGCCCAGGCCCTCGCCGCCATGCAGCTGCCGCCTGCGGCCCGCGTGGCCATCTTGCTGCCCAACGGCCTCAATGCCATGTGCGCAGACCAGGCCACGCTGGCCGTCGGCGGCGTGCCTGTGCCTCTGCACGCCATCGACAACCCCGGCAGCATCGCCTACATCCTGGCGGACTGCGAGGCATCGATGCTGATCGTGAGCCAGGCCGAGCAATGGGAAAAGATCCGCGCCGTGGGCACGCCCTTCCCGGCCCTGCGCGCCGTGGTGATCACTGATGACGACGACGCGTTCAAGGCCACCCCGGCGTCGGGCGACAGCCCGGCCGTGGGCTCGCTCGCGCAATGGCTGACGGGTGCGGCACAAACGGACGCGTCCACCGCGGCCACAGGCCCGCAGGCCGATGACCTGGCGGCCATCGTCTACACCTCCGGCACCACCGGCAAACCCAAGGGCGTGATGCTGACCCACCGCAACGTGGTCAGCGACGTGAAGGCCGTGCTGGAGCGCATTGCACCCACAGTGGACGACGTGTTCCTGTCGTTCCTGCCTCTGTCGCACACCTTTGAGCGCACGGGCGGCTACTACCTGCCGATTGCGGCGGGCAGTTGCGTGGCCTATGCCCGCTCGGTGGCCCAGCTGGCGGAAGACCTGAAAACCATACGCCCCACCGTGCTGGTGTCGGTGCCGCGCATCTACGAGCGCATCCACGCCAAGCTGCTCGAAAAACTCTCGCCCACGCCCTGGAAGATGCAGCTGTACGAAGCCGCGCAGAACAAGGGTTGGACCCGGTTTTGTGCAGCCCAAGGGCTGGCTGCCCCCACACCGGACGCCAGCAGTCAGGCCGCAGGCTGGATGGCCGCCCTGCCCTGGCCGGTGCTGCAGGCCCTGGTGGCCAAGCCTTTGCTGGCCCAGTTTGGCGGCCGCGTGCGCGTGGCGGTGAGCGGCGGCGCGCCGCTGTCGCCCACCATTGCCAAGTGTTTTCTGGGCCTGGGGCTGCCGCTGATCCAGGGCTACGGTATGACCGAGACCGCACCGGTGGTGTCGGTCAACGCACTGGACGACAACGACCCCGCCTGCGTAGGCAAGGCCATGCCCGGCGTGGAAGTGCGTATTGGAGACAACCGCGAGCTGCAGGTGCGCGGCCCCATCGTGATGAAGGGCTACTGGAAGCGCCCCGAAGACACCGCACGCATCCTGAGCACCGACGGCTGGCTGGGCACCGGCGACCAGGCCGACATCGTGAATGGCCGCATCTACATCAAGGGCCGCATCAAGGAAATCATCGTCACATCCACCGGCGAAAAGATCCCGCCGGGCGACCTGGAACTGGCCCTGCTGGCCGACCCGCTGCTGGAGCAGGCGTTTGTGGTGGGCGAAAACCGCCCCTTCATCGCCTGTGTGGCCGTGCTGAACCCGGGCGAGTGGCAGCGCCTGGCCGCTGACCTGGGCCTGAACCCCCAGGCCGCCGACAGCCTGAACGACCCCAGCGTGCACCGTGCTGTGCTGGCGCGCATCGAAAAGAACACCGCCAGCTTTGCCCGCTATGCCGTGCCGCGCACGGTGCACCTGACGCTCACGCCTTGGACGATTGAAAACACCTTCATGACGCCCACGCTCAAGCTCAAGCGCAACAACCTGATGGCGCACTTTGCCGAAGCCATTGAGGGCATGTACCAGAAGCCGGGGCGCTGAGCCTCGGCTTGCTTCTTACAACACCAACTCGCCCTCCCGGGCGTAGGCGGAACCAAAGCGGTTGGCCAGAAAGTCCGCAAGCGCCACGGACTCCTGCCCGACAAAGCCCTGCTGCGGCAACTTGCCTTGCGACACCAGGTCCAGCGCCGTGCAGATGCCTGCGGCCGTGGTGAGCTGGATGGCGCTCAGCGTATGCCCAGCCACTTGCGTGCCCACGATACGGGCCGAGTACGAGTCCTGCACCAGCCGCCCGCCCTTGAGGCCTGATGCGGTGGCAAACACCACGATCACGTCCTGGTCCGTGGTGGGGATGGCGGTTTCCAGAATGTCCTTGAGCAGATCGCGCCGGTCCCGCAGGCGCAGGTCATTGAGCAGCAGCTTGAGGATGGCGTTGTGGCCCGGGTAGCGGATGGACTGGTAGTCCACCTGCCGCGCCTTGCCCGCCAACGTTTCTGTCAGCGTGCCCAGGCCACCCGAGGTGTTGAAGGCCTCGTACTCCACGCCGTCCAGCGCAAAGGTTTCCAGCCCCTCCAGCGCGGGCACCGTGGTGCGCACGCCGTCCACAATGGCTTCGCAGGGGTTGCAGTACTCGTTGATGAGCCCCTCGGTGCTCCAGGTCAGGTTGTAGCGCAGGGCACCCTGTGGGTAGCGGGGCAGCGCCCCCACGCGCATGCGCAGCGAGTGCAGCGTGTCAAAACGCCGGGCCAGGTCATTGCCCACGATGCCGATGAAGCCCGGGGCGAGGCCACATTGCGGCATGAACACGCTGTGGGCCTTGGCGGCCAGGGCGCGGATGGCCTGGGTGCTGGCCACGTCCTCGGTCAGGTCAAAGTAATGCACGCCTGCGCGTGCACACGACGTGGCCACGGGCACGGCACGGTGGAACGGCAATGCGTTCAGCACGGCGAAGCGGCCGTCGATGGCGGCCTGCAGGCTCGCGTCGTCTGTGGCCAATCGGGTGCAAATACCCAAAGTTGCCACCTCGGCCAGCCGCACCGGGTCGCGGTCCACCACCAGGATGTCGTAGTCGCCGGACTGTTGCAGGAGCAGTGCCATGGCGAAGCCGATGTGGCCCGCCCCCAGTATGGTGATGGGGCGGCGGGAGGTGGAGTGCGAGGAAATGTCGAAGGTGGTCATGGCAGTGCTCCCGGTAGTGCTCGCCGCACATGGCGGAGAGGTGTTGTGAATGCCTTGATGCTAGGCAACAGCGCTGTCAATGTGTAGCGCTCAAAACGTCGAAAGCTGTTCTTTGATTTGCCATAACGGCGAATATGATGGGCGTTATGACTTTTTGAGGAAATGCGCATGACCCAGTCCCTGGATGACACCGACCGGCAACTGCTCAGCCTGCTGCAGGCCAATGCGCGCGAGSGCACGGCCACGCTGGCGCGCAAGCTCGGCCTGGCCCGCACGACCGTGGTGGCGCGCATCGCGCGGCTGGAGCGTTCGGGTGTGGTGGCTGGCTACGGGGTGCGGCTGGGTACGCGGCTAGACGCCACCACCGTGCGGGCCTGGTGCAGCATCAGCGTGCTGCCCAAGGCAGCGCCCGCCGTGCTGCGCGCGCTGGAGGCCATGGCCGAGGTCGAAGAGGTGTCGGCCGTGAGCGGGCCGTTTGACTACTTGGTGTTCTTGCGCTGCGCCAGCCACGAGCAGCTCGACACCCTGCTCGACAAGGTCGGCCAGCTGGAGGGCGTGCACCAGACGCAGACCAGCATCGTGCTCAGCCGCAAAATCGACCGACGACAGGTAGGGTGACATCCCCCTGAGCGGCTTACGCCGCTTCCCCCTTCTCTCGACTCGCTGCGCGATTCGGGACGGGGGACGCTGCCAGCGCGGCGCGGCGCCCCTTCATCGGCAGCCCTGGCGTACGCTGCGCCAATAGCCACCAGCGCGCTCAAAATCAAGCGCTAAATGCTATGGATACTGAAGCTACCAGCGCTTATCTATCAAGCGATAGTGGCTATTTTTACAACCAGTGAATCACGCCTCGAACTGCGTCGGGTTCTTGCCCCGGATCGGCGCATAAAACGCCTTGATGCGCGCCATGTCACGATCCACATCGCCCGTGGGCTCGAACACCGGGCCCAGGCCGCCGACCTTGCGGCCATAGTCCACAAAGGCGAGCACGATGGGCACGCCCGCCTGCCGGGCGATGAAGTAAAAGCCTGTCTTCCAGTGCCGCGTCTTGCCCCGCGTGCCCTCGGGCGGCACGATGAGCTGCATGGGACCGTCGGCATCGCGCATGGCCTGGGCCGAGTTGGCGACCAGGTTGTTGGCCTGGCTGCGGTCCACCGGGATGCCCCCCAGCCAGCGCATCACCCCGCCAAACGGCGCCTTGAACAGGCTGTGCTTGCCCATCCAGTACACGCGCAGGCGCAGCGAGAACGCCAGCATCAGCGTGTACGGCAAGTCCCAGTTGCTGGTGTGGGGTGCGGCGATCAGCACGCTTTTGGCAGCATGGGCTGGCAAGGCGCCCTCGACCTTCCAGCCGGTGATGCGCAGGGTGAAGCGGGAAAAAGCGCGCAGGAGCGTGTTGACAACCGGTGTGTCAAAAATGGTGTGGTGCATGGGAAAAGGGGTGACAGAACGGAGCCCGGGGCGCTGAAACAGGCAGTGGGCGCTTGGCTCCACAGGCATCGAGAGCGCCGCGAGTATCGCTGATCGTGCCAATGTCCCACCTTGACGCAAGGCAAAGTGGAGCCGCCGCCGCTTGCATGCGCCCCTGCAGATTACTCCCAATTTCATAGCGCTCAGGGCAAACATCACTAGCGCTACCAGCCATTTTTGCTCCAATTTCCGGAGTAAAGGCGCCATGCCAAATAAAACTGGCGTTGGATCTCCACCGGTCCAGAATGCACCACCAGCAGGTCCGCGTTGTCGCTGCCGCCCCATGCTGCCAACCCTATTGCCCACCACCCCGCCCTACCGCGACCGCAAGCGGTACGCATGGCTGCTGTCCCTGGTGGTGCCCTGCACCGTGGGCGTAGGCCCGGCACTGATGGCATGGACCGGCGAACCGCTGGTGCTGTGGGCGCCGGTGGCGTTTTTCTACCTCGTCGCCCCGTTGCTCGACGGGATGCTGGGCGTGGACCAGAGCAACCCGCCTGAATCCGCCGTGCCTGCGCTGGAAAACGACCGCTACTACCGCCGCATCACCTTCCTGCTGGTGCCGGTGCTGTGGGCGGCCTTCATCTTCAGCGCCTGGTGGGTGGCCACGCAGCCCCTGCCCTGGCATGGCGTGCTGGCGATGGTGCTGACCACGGGCACGGTGGGCGGGTTCTGCATCAATCTGGGGCATGAGCTGGGCCACAAGAACACGGCGCTGGAGCGCTGGCTGGCCAAGCTGGTGCTGGCACCCACGGCCTATGGGCATTTCTTCATCGAACACAACTGCGGCCACCACCGCGATGTGGCCACACCGGCCGACCCGGCTTCGTCGCGCATGGGCGAGTCCATCTACCGCTTTGTGCTGCGCGAGATGCCCGGCGCCGCACGCCGCGCCTGGGCGCTGGAAAAAGACCGCCTGGCCCGCCAGCACCTGCCGCTGCTGTCGTGGCACAACGAGATCCTGCAGCCCGCGCTCATCACGGCGCTGCTGTGGGCAGGGCTGGCGCTGTGGCTGGGCGTGGTCGTCCTGCCGTTTTTGCTGCTGGCATCGTTCTGGGCCAACTTTCAGCTCACCTCGGCCAACTATGTCGAGCACTACGGGCTGCTGCGGCAAAAGGACGCCAGCGGCCGCTACGAACCCTGCCGCCCCCAGCATTCATGGAACAGCAACCACGTATTCTCCAACTGGGCCCTGTTCCATCTGCAGCGGCACTCCGACCACCACGCGCACCCGCTGCGCCGCTACCAGTCTCTGCGGCACTTTGACGATGTGCCGCAGCTGCCCATCGGCTACTTCGGCATGTTCACGCTGGCCTATGTGCCGCCCCTATGGCGCCGCGTGATGGACCCGCGCCTGCTGGCCCAGGTGGGGCGCGACGCCGCCCACATCAACATCGACCCGCGCCAGCGGGCCGCGATCGTGCGGAAATACGGGTTGCAGGACCTGGGATAGAACGAGTGTGGATGCGCTGGCGACTGGGCACGGGCACCCTGCGGACCGACACCCGCCACCTCCAGCACTCCTCTATTGATAGCACCCGGAACAATCGGCACTAGCACCTGCGACCGTTCTGACCCAAAACCCTCCGCTGGCGCCCCTCACGCAGCCAGTGGGATAATGCGGGTTTCGCACCTGCAGCCCCGCAGCGCCCCCGACCAGAGGGGCGTTCTGCTGCAGAACATTCCCCTCCCCGCCTTCGCTGTTTGCCCGTGGAAACCACCCTGAGCCCCTGGCGCATGTCCGTCGCCCCCATGATGGACTGGACTGACCGCCACTGCCGTTACTTTCACCGGCTGCTGACCCGCCAGACCCTGCTGTACACCGAGATGGTGAACGCGGGCGGCATCCTGTATGGCGGCACCGAGCGCCACCTGCGCTTCAACGCCGAAGAGCACCCCGTAGCCCTGCAGCTGGGCGGCAACGAGCCCGACAAGCTCGCCCAGGCCGCCAGGCTAGGTGAGGAATGGGGCTACGACGAAATCAACCTGAACTGCGGTTGCCCCAGCGACCGCGTACAGCGCGGTGCCTTTGGCGCCAGCCTGATGAAGGCCCCCCAGCTGGTGGCCGACGGCGTCAAGGCCATGAAGGACGTGGTCAGCGTGCCCGTCACCGTCAAGCACCGCATCGGCATCGACAAGGTGGAGGACTACGGCTTCGTGCGCGACTTCGTCGGCACGGTGGCCGAGGCCGGGTGCACCGTGTTCATCGTGCATGCGCGCAACGCGTGGCTGCAGGGCCTCTCCCCCAAGGAAAACCGCGACATCCCGCCGCTGCGCTACGAGGTGGTCCACCGCCTCAAGGCCGAGTTTCCGCAGTTCACCATCGCCATCAACGGCGGTATCACCGCCGACGCGGTGGTGCAGGAGCAGCTGCAACACCTGGACGGCGTGATGATCGGCCGCGAGGCGTACCACAACCCCTGGTGGCTGGCGCGCTGGGACCAGCTCTACTACGGCGGCGCCCCCTGCCCCCTGACCCGAGAGGAAGTGGAGCTGGCGATGGTGGAATACATGGAGCGCGAGGCCGCACAGCACGGCACCCCCTGGCCCCACATCGCCCGCCACATGCTGGGCCTGCGCCACAGCCTGCCCGGCGCCCGCATCTGGCGTCAGGTGTGGAGCAACCATCTGCTCAAGGACCGCCCCGCGCGGGAAGTGCATGCGCTGGCGATGCACGCCTATGCCAGTGGAGCGTCCGAGCCCAGCGCTGAGCCCGCAACACTGGACTCCGTGACTACTTAGTCAGCCGCCCCACCCAGGCCGCCAGCGGCTCGGGCCGCCCGAAGAGGTAGCCCTGCAGGCACTCGCACTGGCTTTCGACCAGAAAGTCGGCCTGTGCGCGTGTCTCCACCCCCTCGGCCACCACGCGCAGGTTGAGATGGCGGGCCACCGAGATGATGGACTGCACGATGGCCGTGTCATTGGGGTCGTCGGGCGTGTCGTCCACAAAGCTCTTGTCGATCTTGAGCTCGTAGAGCGGGAGCCGCTTGAGGTAGGCCAGGCTCGAATAGCCGGTGCCAAAGTCGTCGATGGAGAAACGCACGCCCAACTGCACGATCTCGGTCATGCGGGCGATGGTGTCGTCCAGGTCTTCGATGAGCAGGCTTTCGGTCACCTCCAGGATCAGGTGGGCCGGGTTGGCGCCAGTGTGGGCCAAGATGTGGCGCACGCGCTCCACAAAGTCGTCCTGGCGGAACTGCCGCTCGCTCACGTTGACGGACAGCGACAGCGCGTGCCCCGCCACCTGCAAGCGTGCCAGGGTCTCACAGGCCTGCTGGATCATCCAGTCGCCCATGCGCAGGATGAGGCCCGAGGCCTCGGCGATGGGGATGAAGCGGCTGGGCGGGACATTGCCGCGCACGGGGTGGTCCCAGCGCATCAGCAGCTCGCCGCCCACGACGTTGCCCGCAGCGTCCACCTGGTTTTGCACAAAGGCGGCCAACTGGCCCAGGGTCTGCGCTTTTTTCAGGTCCTGCTCCAGCGCCAGGCGCTCCTGCACGTCGGCCTGCATCGCGGCTTCGTAAAAGCGGATGCGGTTGCGACCCAGGTCCTTGGCGCGGTACATGGCCGTGTCGGCCTCCCGCAGAAGGTCTTCCACACCCTCGCCCCGCTTGGGGAAGAGCGTGATGCCGATGCTGCCGGTGGTGCTGTAGAGGTGGGTGTCGATGGTGTAAGGCGCTTCCAGTGCGGCGCGCATTTCTTCGGCCACCAGCAGCGCAGCGCGCCCGGCGGACTCCATGTCCGACGCCACGTTGTGCACCAGCACCACAAACTCGTCCCCACCCAGGCGCGCCACGGTGTCGCCCGGGCGTTGCAGCTGCGTGAGCCGCTGGGCCACCTGCATGAGCAGCATGTCGCCCACCGTGTGGCCTCGTGCATCGTTGATCTGCTTGAAGTTGTCCAGGTCGATGTAGAGCACCGCCCCCACCTGCGCGGCCTTCAGAGCGTTGGCCAGTGCGTGTTCCATGCGGTCCAGCAGCATGCGCCGGTTGGGCAGGCCGGTGAGCGCGTCAAAGTATGCCAGCTGGTGCGACCGCGCCTCGGCCTGCTTGCGTTCGGTGATGTCGCGCGACAGCGCGATGAACCGAGGTTCGTCGCCCAGGGCGGCGCTCTCCTTGCGCGCAATCGACAACTCAAACCAGTGGGTCACCCCGCCCAGCTCCAGCCGGAACTGGTGGCCTGACGAGTACCCGGTCTGGTGGGCCGCTTGCAGCGCCGCATGGCAGCCGGCAGCGGCTTCGGGGGGGACCACATCGCGCAGCAGGCGGCCCAGAAACATCTCTGGCGGCACAGCCAACTCTCCCGATCGTGCCGACCGGTAGTGGTGGATACAGCCGTCCAGCCCCAGTTCGAACAACAAATCAGGAATGGCGCTGAGCGTGCTCTCCAAGTCATCCCGGGTGGCGCGCAGTTCGGCTGTCATGTCGCGCGCCAGTGCCACCGCACGCTCGCGCCCCGTGGAGAGCAGCCAGGTGAACCACGCAAGGATCAGGCTCAGCACCGTGCCCAAAAGCGCCACCGGGTGGTGTCCATCGTCCTGAAAGCGCTGCGCAAAGCCCGGTAGTGGGGCCATGTGCAAGGTCCAGCGGCGCCCGCCCAGCTCCAGCTCGCGCCGCGCTTGCAACGCCGGGGCGCCAGCGCCTTGGGCCGGTGTCTTCAGGTTGCTGAACAGCAGCGCGCCCGCTCCGGCACCGGCATCTCCTGGTCCGGTGCCGGGGGATGCCGCACCCGCGTCCGGGGTGCTGTCGGTGATCTGCAGGCCGATGTCCGCGTCAAACTCCCGGGACATGCCATGGATCACGTCCTCCATGCGAAACGGTGCGGACACCCACCCCGCCAAGCCTTGGCGCCGCCCTTCCACCGCACTGTTGTCAGCGTCGGCGCGGTACAGGGGCATGTACATCACCAGCCCAGGGGCAGCGTTTTGCATCAGGGTCAGTCGCCCGGACAAGGCCAGCGCTCCGGTGTCACGGGCCCGGTCCAGCGCCTCCTTGGCGGGGGGAATGGTCAACACATCCAGTCCCAGCGCCTTGAGGTTGGGCCCCTCCAGCGGCTCGATGTGGGTGATGGGTGCCAGCCACTCGCGCTCGCCGGGTGGGCGCACCGCGTACTGGTCAAAACCGCGCTGGCGCATGTCCTCCAGATGGGCAGCGAGCGCCTTGCCAGGAAACTGCAAAATCAGCGACACCCCCTGCAGCCCGGGACGGGTTGCCTGCAGCTGCAGCGCGCTCACATAGGCCTGAAACTCCTCCCGGTCGATGCGCTCCGAGCCCTCAAAGTAGCCCTTGACGCCGCGCAACACCACCTCGTAGGTCGCCATGCGGTCCTTGAGGTTGTAAGCAATCTGGTCGGCCGCCACCTCAAAGTTCTGCTCGCGCTTGGTCCTTGTGTTCTTTTCTTCGCTCTGCCAGTACAGGAAGGTCAGCCCCAGGGTCAGCAGCGCGATCAGTGGGGGCAGCACCACGGGCAACCAGCGGTGGCTGCTGGTGCCCGCAACCCCTTCAGACCCCCATGCCGCCTGCCCTGGCGCGGCGAGGTCATCGTTGTCAGGGGCTGGGTGGGGTGTCATGGTGGATGGTGTGACTTCGATGCACCTGCATCGTGCACCGGCGGTGCTGCCCCATTATGAGCATCTGTCCTGCGCCGAAAAGGGGCATTTGCGCGCAAACTGCACAGGCCGGGTCCCTGCATGCCGTTTATGCTCGCACCCGCTGGGCCAAGGGCTATGCGCCCGCACCCACTTCCCGTATCAACCCTGGCAATACCCACCACAAAGGCCTGGCATGGCATCGCTCGATTTCGACCTGGAGGAATCCCAATTTCGCAGCTGGTACACCGCGCAGGCGGTTGCGCTGGAAGACGCCTGTGCAGCGCTGACCGCGCGGGTGGCGGCGGTGGTGACCCAGGCGGGCGGCGTGGACATCACCAAGGTGGAGGGCCGCGTGAAGGATGTGGACGAATGCGTGCGCAAGTTCGTGCGCAAATACCGTCCGGCGCTGGAAGAGAGCAACACCCCCTACGACATAGAGGCTTACATCACCGACCTGATTGGCGTGCGGGTGGTGTGCCTGTATGAAGACGAGCTGGAGAAGATTGCCCAGATCGTGCGCGCCCATTTCGCGGTGATCGACGTGACCGACAAGGTCTCGGCGGTGGAAAGCACCGAGGCGTCCTTTGGCTACAAAGGGCTGCACCTGGACCTGCGGCTGAGCGTGGCCGAACGCGACCTGCCGGAGCACGCGGCCTATGCCGAGTGGCCCTTCGAGCTGCAGGTGCGCACCATCATCCAGGACTCGTGGAGCGTGYTGGACCACAAGATCAAGTACAAAAAATCCATCCCGGGCCAGCTCAAGCGGCGCATCAACGTGCTGTCCGCCCTGTTCGAGCTGGCCGACCGCGAGTTCCGCCAGATCCGCGATGCCACGGCGGCCGAGCTGCTGCAGGCCCCCGACGAAACCGCCGAACCCGCAACCGATGTCGCCGCCGATTTGCAGGCGCCCACCCGCGCAGCCGCCACCAGCAGCGAACTGAACGCGTTCACGTTCTTGAAGATCGCCACGCATTTTTTCAAGGACTTCGAATTCGAGCCGTCCAAGGTCGATGGGTTTGTGGATGACATCCAGGCCTGGTCAGCCGGCATGACACGTGCGCGCTTCAACAGTCTCATGCGCGAGACGATCGGAGTGGTCAAACGCTACAAGCAGCACTTTGAAGAGCAAAACCCGCAGGGCAGCTTCAACCCGTACACCGTGATCCGGCACTGCCTGTATCTGAGTAACAAGACGGCGTTCCGCCCCGCACTGCGCAACTCGGCCCGCGAGTCGTTCGAGGCCTGGCTGAGCGACAACGCGGAGCCCAAAGTGCAGGGTTGAGGCAAAAATCGGCACAAGTGCTAGTGCTAATTGCCTGAGTTGCTATCATTTTTGATAGCTTCGCAGCCTTCATCGCCGAACCGGCGCACCGCCCCCGGGGCCACGCCAATTTGTCGCATAGGCGACTGGACATTGGTGGTTTTACTCCATGCGCTTGTTACCAAGTGCTGCTATATTGCACTGCAACAAAACGGAGTTTCGCCCCATGCTGTACCACCTCTACGAAACCCAGCGCTCCTTGATGGAGCCCTTCACAGATTTTGCGCAGGCGGCTTCCAAGTTGTTCAGCAACCCCGTCTCGCCGCTGAGCCAGACCTCGGCAGCACAGCGCATGGCTGCCGGTTACGACCTGCTCTACCGCCTGGGCAAGGACTACGAAAAGCCCGCCTTCGACATCCACACGGTCGACGTGGACGGCATCGGCGTCGCTATCCATGAACGCATTGAGGTCGACAAGCCSTTYTGCGAGCTGCGCCGCTTCAAGCGCTTTTCGGACGACCCTGCCACGCTGACCAAGCTCAAGRGCCAGCCCGTGGTGCTGATCGTGGCRCCGCTGTCGGGCCACTACGCCACGCTGCTGCGCGACACCGTGCGCACCATGCTCAAGGACCACAAGGTCTACATCACCGACTGGAAGAATGCCCGCCTGGTGCCGCTGTCGGAGGGGGAATTCCACCTCGACGACTACGTCAACT
>NZ_JBGFFF010000096.1:0-18006 GCF_056175785.1 Acidovorax sp. LjRoot204 | reverse complement strand
TTTGCGCGGAATTCGAATGCCCTGCCCATGCTCGCCCATGGCTGGAGGAAGCCGGGTTTGAAACCGATGACTGGCTGCTACTGCGCCGTACCGTCGACACACAGGGCAAGAGCCGCGGTTGGATCAATGGGACTCCAGCGACAGCTTCACAGTTACGTGCCTTGGGCGAGATGCTTCTCGACATCCATGGTCAACACGCATGGCAAAGCCTGACTCGCCCAGAGTCGGTGCGCGGCTTGCTGGACGCTTTTGCCGGTGTGAATACCCGCGATACAGCATCGCGTTGGACGCAATGGCGCGCTGACCTCAAGGCATTGCAGCAGGCTCGCGCAGCTCAGGCAACGCTTCAGCAAGAGCGCGAGCGCCTGCAGTGGCAAATCAGCGAAGTGGACAAACTCGCGCCAGGTGACCTGGAGTGGGAGGATCTTGACGCGCAACACAAGCGCCTATCGCACGCGCAGGCGTTGCTGGATGGGGCCCATGGAGCGCTTCAAGCTCTGCAAGAAGACGACGCGGGAGCCGTTTCCGCACTGACCCACGCACATTCGCTGCTTCAGGCGCAAGAACACATTGAGCCAGAGTTCGCCAATCTCGCCGATATCCTGGCGTCGAGTCTGGCGCAGACGACCGACGTGGTGCATTCTCTGCACACCTATTTACGCCATGCGGACATTGACCCCCAACGTTTGGCAGAACTGGACGAACGCATGTCCTTGTGGATGAGACTGGCTCGCAGGTACAAACGCCCTCCTGCAGAACTGCCCGCTCTGCTCAAGGACTGGAAAGCATCCATGCGCCAGCTTGATGCCGCCACCGATCTGGAAAAGCTGCAAGCCAACGAATCCGCCAGCGCCAAGGCGTACCATGCGGCGGCGCGCGCACTGTCTCTGGCTCGCGCCAAAGCAGCACCAAAGCTCTCCGTGTCCATCTCTCAGGCCATGCAAGGTCTCGGGATGGAGGGCGGCAAATTCGAGGTGTCAGTGACGAAGGCGTCGGAGCCCTCTCCCGACGGGATCGATGATGTCGTGTTTTTGGTGGCAGGACACCCCGGCATGACCCCCAAGGCGGTCGGCAAAGTCGCCTCCGGCGGGGAGTTGTCCCGCATTTCGCTGGCGATCGCAGTCACAACCAGTGAATTGGGCTCCGCCCCCACACTCATTTTTGACGAGGTGGACTCCGGCGTGGGTGGCGCAGTCGCCGAAACCGTGGGACGTTTGATGCAGCAGCTGGGACGCGACCGCCAAGTGCTGGCAGTAACTCACCTGCCCCAAGTAGCAGCATGTGCGCATCACCACCTCAAGGTGGCAAAAAACAAAAGCGCTCAAGGCACAACCAGCACCGTGCTGGTTGTGCAGCAAGACGAGCGTGTGGCAGAAATCGCCCGCATGCTGGGTGGGGAGCGCGCTACCGAGACCACGCTGGCGCACGCGCGTGAAATGCTGGGCACTGCGACTCCGGCATTGGTCGCGGCGCCTACCCCACCCGCTCCCTCCTCTAACGCCGCTAGGAAACGCTGATGGCCCTTGAAATTGTTGTCATCACGGGCATGTCGGGATCTGGAAAATCCGTCGCCTTGCACGCACTGGAAGATGCTGGCTACTACTGCGTAGACAACCTGCCGCCGGAGCTACTGCCAGCCTTCGTAGCGCTCGAACACAAACACCATGGCAACCGCGTAGCCATTGCAGTGGATGTCCGCAGCGCAACGTCCTTGCATCAAGTGCCTCAAGAGTTGAGCCGTTTGCGCAGTCAGGGCGTGGCCGTGAAATCCCTTTTTCTGGATGCCACGATTGATACCCTGGTGCGGCGTTTCTCCGAGACGCGCCGCCGCCATCCCCTGTCGCACGACGACCTCCAGCAAGGACGCAGGGCCTTAGTTCAGATCATTGAGCTGGAGCGGGAGTTGCTGGCTGAACTGCGCGAACAGTCACACGTGATCGACACCAGCACCATCCGCGCCTCCCAGTTGCAAAGTTATGTCAAAGGCCTGATGTCCACTGCGCAAGGGCAATTGACCTTGGTTTTCCAGTCATTTGCGTTCAAACGCGGTATTCCCATGGATGCCGACTACGTCTTCGACGTCCGCATGCTGCCCAACCCACACTATGAGATCGCGCTCCGGGACCTCACAGGACTGGACCAGCCGGTGGCTGACTTTCTGGACCTGCAACCCGAGGTGGACCTGATGTGGGCCCACAGTGAAAAATTTTTAGCACACTGGCTGGACATGCTGGATCGCAATCACCGAAGCTACGTCACTGTAGCCATCGGCTGCACCGGTGGACAACACCGCTCTGTCTATCTGGTGGAGAAACTGGCGCAAGCGTTCAGCGACCGATGGACTGCATTGAAGCGGCATCGTGAACTGGATGGGCGCTGACCATTGCCTTCACAAGCGAGCTCTTGGAGCCAAGCCCCTTGGGAACAAGTTGTAGAGCTTGGCGCCAACGAAACGAGACGAGCCCCCCGCGACTGAGAGAGCGCCCCCGTTTGAGTTCACCATAGCGAAGATTGCGTGGTGTCCAGCAACTTACGGATGGGCGCCGGCAACCCCACCAAGGACCACTGATCTGGCCCCAGCCACTCTCCGCCCTCCACAGGAGGCACCATTCCGTCGGTCTGTATCAACAACGGGTGAAGATGCAAGTCCCGGTGCGTGAGGACATGCACAAATGGCTCCAACTCTTGCTGCGCATACTGCCCATCGCTACCCAAAGCACTCACAAAAATATCCCGCGACTCCAGGTCAGCGAACACGGGCACGCAGTGCATTCCCGCCCAGATCCCAGTGGGTGGGCGGCGTTGCAGCCAGATGCGCCCCTCGCCATCGCGCAGGATCACCAATTGCCAGGATTCAGCCCGGCGTGACAGTTTGCGGGTTCTGACGGGATAGCGTTCAGGATCCCCCTCCTTGAAAGCTGCGCAATCGCCCATCAAAGGGCAATCGGAGCATTTTGGAGAGCGGGGTGTGCACAGGGAAGCCCCCAAGTCCATCAGGCCCTGGGTGTAACGGGGCATCGCCACATCAAGATCGCGCACTGGCAACAGCGCTTCGGCATGCTCCCATAGAAGGCGTTCGTTTTTGGCAGAAGCCAGATCTTGGCAAAAGCCCAGCAGGCGCGTGAGCACCCGCCGCACGTTGGCATCCAGAATGGGCACGCGCTCTGAAAAACAAAACGCGGCAATGGCGCCTGCGGTTGAACGCCCAATGCCCGGCAAAGACGCCAACAGCGACGCCGTTCGCGGGAAGGCGCCACCATGGTCAGTCATGATCTGCTGAGCGCAGCGATGGAGATTGCGTGCACGACTGTAGTAGCCCAAACCACTCCACAAGCCCAGGACCTCATCTTGAGGGGCTGACGCGAGGGCGCTCACATCAGGAAATCGGCCCAAAAAGCGGGCGTAGTAGTCCAGCACAGTGGTGACCTGGGTCTGCTGCAACATGATCTCCGACAGCCAAACCCGGTATGGATCGCGGGTCTGTTGCCAGGGCAGATGGTTGCGCCCATGTACAGCTTGCCAAGCGACTACCCGCGCGGCCACACCCTCCCGGGATTCAGCACTCATGCGGAAACCGGATGCGCGTCAGTCAATGCCGGTGCAGCCCCTGGCAGAGCCACCAACTTGGAAGTCAGCTCATGCAACTTGTTCTCCAACTGGCCGAGTTCCTCCTCGCCAGCCTCGATCTCCGAGATGCGCTCCACCAAGCCGCTGGCAGCCTGTTGTATGCGGTCTACGGCCTCCATGCGGCGAGCAAAGCTGCGACGCCGTTCTCGCAGCTGTGCGTCCAATTGCGCAGTGGCTGATTTGCTCCACAGTTCCAGATCATTGGCCGCTGACTCGTACACCGTGCGCAAACGCATGGCCAGCGCGCGCACCAGGCGCTCCGCAAACTCGGGTTGCGCCAACTTGAGAGCATTGCCCATACCCAGGTACTGCAAATGACTCTGCTCGATCTGGTGCAGGTCTTGCGCAAAGTGTTCAAGCTGCGGCGGCGTGGGCACCTGCAAAGAAAAACCGAACTCTGCATTGAGCTGCCTGAAGGTCCCGCTGAGCATGGCCTGAATCTCGGTACCAGAGGCTTGCGCCTTGTCCAAGGTGCCGCGCAGTTTGTCAAAGGTCTGGACGTATATTTTCTTCACGCCCAACTTGAGCCCCTTTTGCTGCAATGTCTGGGCCAGCTCGGCCAGCTCTGCTTTGAGCGCCTTGGCGCCCAACTGCTGAAAAACGTCACGCAGCAACTTGAGGTGAACCGCACGCACCGCCTGGATCTTGGCAGTGCTGAGATCAAACTCACGCTGCTCCTGCTCAATGCGATGGCGCATGGATTCGATCACCGATGCGTTCTTGCCCCGGAGACTGCGCAACTCGGCCATTTGGTCATCGAGGTCGCGGCGTCGGATATTGATGACCCGCGACGTTTCTGTACGCAGGCTCGCCACCCCTGCCGCTACCGCAGCGCGCAGTATGGACTGTCGTCTGCCCATGATGCCTTTGGCAAGGGCCTCTTCCAACGCTGGCAGTCCACTGGTTTCCAGCAGAACGTCGTCCGCAGTGATCTTGGCCACCAGGCCTTTTTGCGCAGACACAGGCACCACACGGTCTAGAGACACGCCGAGCATCTCAGCCGAGGTCGCGCACTGCCGCTCCATCTGCGCCTGGACCTGCTCGGCGCTGTTGAGCGTATCCCAAAGGGTGTCGATCTTGTTCAGCACCACCAAACGCGCTTCCATGCTCTCGGGAGAGATGGCCAGGTGCTCGCGCCAGATCGACAGGTCCGAGCGCGTCACGCCGGTGTCGGCACTCAGGATGAACACCACTGCATGCGCCTGGGGGATGAGGTTGACCGTCAGCTCGGGCTCTGCACCCACTGCGTTCAGGCCAGGCGTATCCAGAATCACCAAACCCTGCTTCAAGAGCGGATGGGGGATATTGATGATGGCGTGGCGCCACATGGGCACCTCTACCAAGCCCTGCGCGTCAGGCACAGGGTTTTCATCTGTCAGATCGTCATGCCAGAAACCCAGCGCACGCGCATTGTCCAGACTGACCTTGCGAACCTCCGCCACTTTTTCCAGTGCTTTGGCAATCTGGTCGGCGTTGCCAACATCCAGCGGGATCTCCTGCCAACGGTCGGTTTTGACCCGCCACTCCGCTAGGCTCTGCATCTGAAGTCGAGTCTCAATGGGCAATAGCCGCAAGCTGGGTGCAACATTGGCGTCATACCCCAGTTCGGTGGGACACATGGTCGTGCGGCCCGCACTGGCAGGCATGATGCGGCGACCATAGTCAGCAAAAAAGATCGCGTTGATCAGTTCGGATTTTCCACGCGAAAACTCCGCCACAAACGCCACCATGACCTTGTCGCTGCGTACCTGCTCTTCCAGCCGCTGCAGGCGCTCTTGCACTGCTGCATCCATCAGGTCGTGCGTGGCCATCCAATCGGCCAGCCGCTTGAGCTGCTGGGCGAACTCCCGTCGCCAGACGCCATGCTGGTCAAACTGTTCGTTGAATGAAGGTCCCACTTTGCTCCCAGAGATCTATGGATGGCCCGCGAGGCAGGTATATACAAAATATAGCATCGACCGTCCGCCAGCTGTCACAAACCGTCCATCGGACGGCAGCATCTATGGGCGCTGGCACTGGCGGCAGAAGTAAGTGCTTCTCTGTCCCTGGCGAATCAGCTCGATGGCTGTACCGCATACATGGCAAGGCTGACCATCGCGGCCATACACGTTCGCGGCCGTCTGAAAGTGGCCAGCCATTCCTTCGGCATTCGAAAAATCGCGCAGCGTGCTACCGCCCATCTCCACAGCGCGGGCCAGCACCGAGCGAATGGCCTGATGCAGCTTATGTACTCGTGCCGGACCAATGCGTGATGCAACGGTAGTAGGACGGATGCCAGACAAAAAAAGCACCTCAGAGGCGTAGATATTCCCGACCCCCACGACCACGCGCCCCGCCAGAAGCAACTGTTTGATAGGCATCCGGCTTTTCTTGAGTCCTGCCTGAAAAGTCGGAAGTAGAAACTCCTCAGACAAGGGCTCCATACCTAAGCCGCCCAGCAATTTGGCGGCTACCAGCGAGTTCTCTGATGGCGCATAGACCACCGCGCCAAATCGTCGCGGGTCATGCAGGCGCAGCGTGCCCCGGTCGGTGACCAGGTCAAAGTGGTCATGCCCCCCCGCTTCTGGCATGTCTGAAGCAAAACGCAGGCTACCCGACATCCCCAAATGCAGAAGCAGAACGCCTTGGTTCATATCGAGCAACAGATACTTGCCCCGCCGGCGCAATCCGACCACTTGTTGGCCTCCCAGCAACTGCGGGTCACAACCCAGAGGCCACCGCAGGGGCTTGCCCATCATCACAGCCTCGATCCGGGCTCCAGCGATCGCGGTAGCAAAACTGCGCCGCGTCACTTCCACTTCAGGCAACTCAGGCATACAAACAACCGGGCAACGGCTTAACAGGCATGGATTATTATGGCCCGATGGTGTTATCCCACAGCTTTCGTACCGTCGCCTTGGTCACCGTGATTGCGGCGTCCGCCCACTCAGCTTGGGCCCAAAAGCCCGCCGGTGAAAGCCGCCCCCCGAGCGAGCCCCCACCGGTAGAGTCCAACCCCGCGTTGGACGCAGAGCTGTTCTACGAAATCTTTCTGGGCGAGATCAGTGCACGAACTGGGGACCCAGGTGCAGGCTACGCGTTCATGCTGGAGGCTGCGCGCCGAAGCGCTGACGGGCAGCTCTACCAAAGGGCTGCTGACATTGCCTTGCAATCACGATCAGGCGAATACGCCCTGGCTGCAGCCCGAGCCTGGAAGGAAGCCCTGCCCCAGTCGCGCGAGGCCAATCAGTATGTGCTGCAGATCCTGATCGCATTGAACCGCATCGCAGAAACACCAGAATTGCTGCGCCAGGAACTCGCACAAGCCGCTCCTAGGACCAAGGCGTCAACGCTGGCATCTTTGCCACAACTGTATGGACGCGCGAGTGACAAAGCGCTGGCCGCCAAGGTGGTGGAACAGGCCCTGGTCAATGAACTCACCAACCCTGCCACCGGACCCGAGGCCTGGGTGTCGCTGGGCCGATTGAGGCTTGCAGCGGGCGACAAGGCCGGTGCGCTCGACGCAGCACGTAGGGCACAGGGCCTGGACAATGCCAGCGAAAGCGCGGCCCGGCTGGCGCTGGAGCTGATGGACGAAGGCCTGCTGGACGCAGAGCCCATCGTGACGCAAACGCTGTCCAGACAACCCATCCCGGACCTGCGCATGGCGTATGCCAGGGTATTGCTGGGCCTTCAGCGCTACCCTGAGGCCAGTCGCCAATTGGAGACGGTCACCAAGGAAAAGCCTGACCTGGCAGAGGCGTGGTTGGTGGCCGCCACCTTGCAGTACCAGGACAACCGCCTGCCTGCCGCAGAGGCATCGCTGCAACGGTTCATGGAACTGGCATCTGCATCTGGTGACACCGACCTGCGGCGAAAGAGCCTCACGCAAGCGTACCTGCTGTACGCGCAGATTGCCGAGAAAAAGAAAGACTTTGCGGGCGCGGAAGCTTGGCTCGCACGGATCGACAACGCAGAGGAAGTCTTTGGTGCGCAAACGCGCCGCGCATCATTGCTGGCACGCCAGGGCAAGCTCGCCCAGGCGCGGGCCTTGTTGCGCAACCTGCCAGGCAATTCAGCAGACAGCCAACGCATGAAGCTAATGGCCGAAGTGCAGCTGTTACGCGACCAGCGCCTGTACCAGGAAGCCTACAAGGTACAAGTCGAACTGGTGGCCCTGGCCCCGGACGACGCCGAGCTGGTCTATGACCAGGCCATGCTGGCCGAAAAGGCGGGCCAGCCAGACACGATGGAGAAGCTGTTGCGTCAGGTGATCGCACGCCAGCCAGAGTACCACCACGCCTACAACGCCCTTGGCTATTCGCTCGCAGACCGCGGAGTGCGGCTGGCCGAGGCCAAACAGCTGATCCTGAAGGCATTGGAATTCGCCCCGAACGATCCCTTCATCATGGACAGCCTTGGCTGGGTGGAGTTTCGCCTGGACAACAAGGCAGACGCCCGCAAACACCTCGAAGCAGCCTTCAAGGCACGGCCCGATGTGGAGATTGCTGCACATCTTGGCGAGGTGCTCTGGAGCATGGGCGACAGGGACGGTGCAACACGCGTCTGGAAAGAAGGTCAGCGTGCCAGCCCTGACAACGACACCCTCAAAGAGACCCTGAAACGCCTCGGGGCCTCCCTCTGATGCAAGGCCTTTTCAGCGCCACTTCAAACAGTCGGCTACGGACTCCCCCTCACCGGTGGGCATGGTGGCTGGTGTTGTGGGCGCTGTGGCTCGCAGGTTGTGCGCAGCCAATGGCCAAAGCCCCCATGGATGAAGACAGCTGGAGTGGGCGCATTGCCCTGCAGATCGACGGGCAGGCCTCGCAGTCTTTTTCTGCCATGTTCGAGCTGCGCGGCACCGCCCAGGCGGGTGGACTCGTTTTGCTCAGCCCCTTCGGCAATCGCATTGCGCAACTCGACTGGAAAGATGGTCACGCGCAGCTGCTTAGCGGTCAGGACACCCGTACCTCTGATTCCCTGGACACGCTGCTCCAGGACGTGACCGGCACTCGCATTCCCGTGACCGCCTTGTTCAGCTGGCTCAAGGGCACCCAGGCCAGTGCGACGGGGTGGCAAGCAGACCTTACCGGCATTGCAGACGGGCGGCTGACGGCACGCCGCAGCGACCCGCAGCCTACCGCCACGCTGCGCATTGCGCTGACTCCCTGACGGCCTACAAACTGCTGCGGCCAGCAGAGCCGTTCGCACAGCAAAACCTCGCTCCCCACTCTTTCGCCCCATGCAAGCCTTGTATGACGTGCCAGCCCCGGCCAAGCTCAATCTTTTCTTGCACATCACCGGACGGCGTGCTGACGGCTATCACCTGCTGCAGTCCGTGTTCATGCTTGTGGACTGGTGCGACACCCTGCACTTCCAACGCCGCACGGATGGATTGATTTCGCGGGAAGACCTGTCCACAGCGCTACCCGAGGTGGACCTCTCGGTTCGCGCTGCACATGCACTGCAGGCTGCAACGGGCTGCCGTGAGGGCGCTCACATTGGCGTTCTGAAACGCGTGCCAGCGCAGGCAGGCATGGGAGGCGGCTCTTCGGATGCCGCCACCACGCTGCTGGCTTTGAACCGGCTGTGGGGGCTGAACCTGCCAAGACACGCATTGGCAAAGATCGGTTTGCAGTTGGGCGCTGACGTCCCGTTTTTTTTATGCGGCCACAACGCTTGGGTGGAGGGAATTGGTGAGACAATCACGCCGCTTGAGAAAGTGCACCAGCTACCGCAAGCGAGCTTTGTGATCGTGAAGCCCGCAGCAGGTTTGGAGACAAAAGAAATTTTTTCGTCACCAAGTTTGAAACGCGATTCAGATAGTGCTACAATCTTAGGCTTTGCTGCAGCACACTTTGACTTCGGTCGAAACGACTTGCAGCCAGTTGCTCAGGCTCTTTGCCCCGATGTTTTGCAAGCCATTGAATGGCTCAAAGATCGCGGCCTCAAAGGCAGAATGACGGGCTCAGGAAGTGCGGTGTTTGCGCATATGTCACACGCAGTTGACTTGAGCGGAGCCCCCGAGGGCTGGCAAGTGAAGGCATGTGAAAATCTGATGGTTCATCCTCTGGCAGGCTGGGCATCAGGAGAAATTTAAGGTTGGTTGCCCTCGGCAATTGACCTGTGTAGGGGAGTCGCCAAGCTGGTTAAGGCACCGGATTTTGATTCCGGCATGCGAAGGTTCGAATCCTTCTTCCCCTGCCAAACGCTTTCCGCGTACGGGCTTTTATTTCAGACTGCTGGGACGCTCATGCAAGCCAACCACCCCGACTTCATGGTTTTCACCGGCAATGCCAATCCCGGCATGGCAGCTGAAATTGCCCAACACCTTGGCACCACCCTCGGTGCGGCTGACGTGGGTCGCTTCTCTGACGGTGAAGTCACCGTCGAAATCAAACAAAACGTGCGCGCACGTGATGTTTTCGTGGTGCAGTCCACCTGCGCACCCACCAACGAAAACCTCATGGAACTGCTGATCATGGTCGATGCGCTCAAGCGCGCGTCGGCTGAGCGCATCAGCGCCGTGATTCCTTATTTCGGTTACGCCCGCCAGGACCGCCGCCCCCGCTCTACCCGTGTGCCCATCACGGCCAAGGTGGTGGCCAACATGCTGCAAGCTGTGGGCGTGGCCCGAGTGCTGACCATGGACCTGCACGCTGACCAGATCCAGGGCTTCTTCGATATTCCCGTAGACAATATCTATGCGTCGCCGGTGCTGCTGGGCGACCTGCGCCAGAAGAACTACGAAGACCTGATCGTCGTCTCCCCCGACGTGGGCGGCGTGGTGCGCGCACGCGCCCTGGCCAAGCAACTGAACTGCGACCTGGCCATCATCGACAAGCGCCGTCCTAAGGCCAACGTGTCGGAAGTGATGCACGTGATCGGCGAGATCGAAGGCCGCAACTGCGTGATCATGGACGACATGATCGACACCGCCGGCACGCTGGTGAAGGCTGCCGAAGTGCTCAAGGAGCGTGGTGCCAAGAAGGTGTACGCGTACTGCACGCACCCCATTTTCTCGGGTCCTGCCATCGAACGCATCGCCAAGGGCACAGCCCTCGATGAAGTCGTGGTGACCAATACCATCCCGCTGAGCGACAACGCCAAGGGATGTTCCAAGATTCGCCAACTCTCCGTGGCCCCGCTGATCGCCGAAACGATCCAGCGCATTGCCAAGGGTGAGTCGGTCATGAGTCTGTTCTCGGACCAGGACAACCTGTTCTGACACGCTCCCCCGGGAGCGTTGCAGTCGGATTGCACGCAGGCCTCCTTCGGGAGGCTTGTCTGTTCGAGAGCAATGCGCAGGCCTGCCGCCATGAAGGCGTCACAGGTCTTTTTTAATCGGGGTACGACTGGTCGCGGTCCACCCTTTTCAGGAGCTAACTATGAACTTCGTCGCTTTTGAGCGCGCCAAGCAGGGTACGGGTGCGAGCCGCCGTCTGCGTAATTCGGGCAAGACGCCTGGCATCGTGTACGGTGGTGCTACCGAGCCACAACTGATCGAGGTGGACCACAACGCACTGTGGCACGCCCTCAAGAAGGAAGCGTTCCACTCCAGCGTGCTGGACATGGAAGTGGCTGGCGCCACGTCCAAGGTTGTGCTGCGTGACGTGCAATACCACCCCTACAAGCAACTGGTGCTGCACATCGACTTCCAGCGCGTGGACGACAAGACCAAGCTGCACCTGAAGGTGCCACTGCACTACAGCGGTGCAGAAGAGTCCAACGCCGTCAAGGTGGACAAGTGCATGGTCAACCCGATCGTGAACGAACTGGACGTGACCTGCATGCCTTCGGACCTGCCCGAATTCATCGCTGTGGACCTGTCCAAGCTGGAAAAGGGTGCTTCCCTGCACCTGAAGGACATCAAGCTGCCCAAGGGCGTGGTGGCCAAGGTCCGTGGTGGCCAGAACAACAACCCCGTGCTGGTGTCCGTGGTGCCTCCAGTCGTGGTCGTCGAGACCCCTGCTGAAGCCGCTCCCGCTGCCGATGCCAAGGGCAAGGGCAAGGGCAAGAAGTAATTCGCCGGTCAACGACCTCGATCACTTCACCCGGTCAACCCGCTTTGCGGTGTTGACCACGAAACGGCCCACCTTGCGTGGGCCGTTTTCATTGGTGTGGCGCACTTTGCACGCCGCACCTCTCTCTCGCCGACTGCATCCTCAGGCAGCGGCAGCAATGCTGACGGCCTTTCTCCACCCCCAGCCACCGATAATCCCGCACATGATCAAGCTGTTTGTAGGCCTGGGAAACCCCGGGCCAGACTACGAAGACACGCGGCACAACGCCGGCTTCTGGTGGATTGATGCCCTGGCGCGCGAACTCAAGACCACGCTGGTGCCCGAGCGCAGTTACCACGGCCTGATGGCACGCACCACAGTGCACGGCCAGAACGTGTGGCTGCTGGAGCCGCAGACCTTCATGAACCTCTCGGGCAAGTCCGTGGCCTCGCTGGCGCGCTTCTTCAAGATCCTGCCCGAGGAAATCCTGGTGGTGCACGACGAACTGGACATTGCCCCCGGCCAGGTCAAGCTCAAGCGCGGCGGCAGCCATGCCGGGCACAACGGCCTGCGCGACATCCACGGACAATTGGGATCGCCCGACTACTGGCGCCTGCGCATCGGCATCGGCCATCCGGGCGTCAAGAGCGAAGTGGCCCACTGGGTGCTCAAGAAACCGTCGCCAGACCAGCGCACGCTGATCGAGGACAGCATCGCCCACTCGCTCAAGGCCTACCCCGCTCTGTTGGCGGGGGACATGGAAAAGGCCACGCTGCTCATCCACACCACCAAACCGCCCCGCCCCAAGCCCCCTCGGCCTGTGGAGGACTGAGGGGCCACCAGCCCGTCCAGCCGTTGTGCTGTGGATATCGCTATCTATTCAATAGCACCCAAGGCATGACCTACTAGCGCAAGCGGTCGGTTTGGCTCAAATTACGTCGGCGTGGACGCCTGCAGCCGCTGGAACTTCTGCCACAGGGTTTCGCGGCTTTCCACGTGCTGCGGGCTCACGGGAATGCAGGCCACAGGGCAGACCTGCACACACTGGGGCTCGTCGAAATGCCCTACACATTCTGTGCACTTATTCGGGTCGATTTCGTAGATCTCCTGCCCCAGGTAGATCGCCTGGTTGGGGCACTCGGGCTCGCACACATCGCAGTTGATGCACTCGTCCGTGATCATCAGCGCCATACAGCCTCCCAGTGCACGGGGCCAAAAACAGGGGCAACGGAGCGAGCGGCGCAGTTCATGCTCCGTATTATCCCGCGCCGGTGGCATGTGCCTTGCGTGCCACACTGCAACCCACCACCGCTGACGGGGACGTTTTTACCGTTATGCTGTGTATACACATTAATTTTGACGCCCCTGCGTCTGACCCACCTGCCAACGCACCCCACCCATGGGCCTGTTTTTTCTCAAGCGGTTTGTCACCCTCCTGGCCACGTTGATTGGCGCCTCCATCGTCGTGTTCCTGGTGCTGGAAATCCTGCCGGGCAATGCCGCGCAGATTCTGATGGGTCCCGATGCCTCTCCGGATGCGGTGGCGGCTCTGGCCACCAAGCTGGGTCTGGACCAGCCCGCCAGCCTGCGCTACTGGCAATGGGTGAGCGGCCTGGTGGTGGGCAACATGGGCGACAGCTACGCCTACAGCTCGCCCGTACTCGACCTGGTGCTGGAGCGCCTGGCGCTTACCGTGCCGTTGGCCCTGATGGCCATGGTGATCACCACGGTGCTGGCATTGGCCGCCGGTGTGTACGCCGCGGCGCGCCACAACAAGCTGGGTGACGTGGGCGTGATGGGCCTGGCGCAGATCGGCATTGCCATCCCCAACTTCTGGTTCGCCATCCTGCTGATCCTGCTGTTCTCGGTGAAGCTGCAGTGGTTCTCGGCCGGCGGCTTTCCGGGCTGGACGGAAGACGCTGGCGGCAGCCCGCTAGAAGCCCTCAAAGCCCTGCTGCTGCCCGCCACTGCGCTGGCCGTGGTGCAGGCTGCCATCCTCGCGCGCATCACCCGCTCGGCCGTGCTGGAGGTGCTGCGTGAAGACTTTGTACGCACCGCCCGCGCCAAGGGCCTCACGCAGCGCGCTGCGCTGTGGGGCCATGTGCTGCGTAACGCGATGGTCCCGGTCGTCACGGTGATGGGACTCCAATTTGCAGAGTTGCTTGCGGGCACCATCGTGGTCGAGAACGTGTTCTATCTGCCCGGCCTCGGGCGCCTGATCTTCCAGTCCATCTCCAACCGCGACCTGATCGTGGTGCGCAATTGCGTGATGCTGCTCGCCGCCATGGTGGTGATCGTGAACTTCGTCGTGGACATCCTCTACGCCGTGATCGACCCCCGCGTGAAGGCCTCCGACATCTGATCCATCCATGAGCGCCTCCGTCTCCCCCTCCTCTTCGTCTTCCGCACCCGGCTGGCTTCACCGCGCGTTGAGTCACCGCAGCTTCGTTATCGGAGCGGTGCTGTCGCTGCTGTTGATCCTGGCCGCGCTGCTATCGTTCGTGTGGACCCCCTGGTCGCCTTACGAGATGGACCTGGCCAATAAGCTGGCCGGCCCCTCTGCAAAGCACTGGCTCGGCACCGATGCTTTTGGCCGTGACGTAGCCTCGCTGCTGCTGGTCGGGGCGCGCAGCTCAATCCTCGTGGGCGTGATCGCAGTCGGCATCGGCCTCACCATCGGTACAGCGCTGGGGCTGCTAGCCGCCGCCAAGCGTGGGTGGGTGGAAGAGCTCATCATGCGACTTTCCGACTTCAGTTTCGCGTTTCCTGCCATTCTCTCTGCCATCATGCTCACGGCAGTGTTTGGCGCGGGTATTGTCAACTCCATCATCGCCATTGGCATCTACAACATCCCAAACTTCGCGCGGCTAACGCGTGCATCGGCAAATGCGATTTGGGGCCGGGAGTTCGTTCTCGCGGCCCGTGCCTGCGGCAAGGGGCCTTGGCGTATCACCATTGAGCATGTGCTGCCCAACATCACATCGGTGCTGATCGTTCAGGTGTCGATCCGATTCGCCATCGCCATCCTGGCCGAGGCCGCCCTGTCGTACCTGGGCCTGGGCACCCAGCCGCCCCAGCCCTCCTGGGGCCGCATGCTGAGCGAGGCACAGACGTTGATGTTCCAGGCCCCGCTGCTGGCGGTGTGGCCCGGCATGGCGATTGCGCTGGCGGTGCTGGGGCTGAATCTGCTGGGCGACGGGCTGCGCGATTTGCTCGACCCCCGCCTCTCCCGCAAACGCTGACAGCTCCGCACCGAAGACCACCTGCATTCCACGATGTCTCTGTTAGAAGTCTCCAACCTCCGCATCCGCCTGCAGACGCACCGGGGCCCCGCCGATGCCGTGCGCGGCGTGAGCTTTTCGCTGGCGCGCGGTGAAACCCTGGGCCTGATCGGTGAGTCCGGCTGCGGCAAGTCCATCACCGCCATGTCGCTCATGGGCCTGCTGCCCGAGAGCGCACAGGTCACCGGCAGCATCCGCTTTGATGGGCAAGAGCTGGTGGGCCGCACCGATGCACAGATGTGCAAGATGCGCGGCAACCGCATTGGCATGGTGTTCCAAGAGCCCATGACGGCCCTGAACCCCGTGCACACCATTGGCCGCCAGGTGGCGGAGCCGCTGCGCCTGCACCGGGGCATGAACGCAGCAGCCGCACGCACCGAAGCGATTGCCTTGCTGGACCGCGTGGGCATCCCCAACGCCGCACAGCGCTTTGACGCCTACCCGCACCAGTTCTCGGGCGGGCAGCGCCAGCGCATCACCATTGCGATGGCGCTGGCCTGCGGGCCCGACCTGCTGATTGCCGACGAGCCCACGACGGCGCTGGACGTGACCATCCAGCAGCAGATCCTGGACCTCATCAGCGACCTGGTGGCCGAGCGAAACATGGCGCTGATCCTCATCTCGCACGACCTGGGGGTGATCTCGCAGAACGTGGACCGCATGATGGTGATGTACGGCGGCAGCGTGGTCGAAAGCGGCTCCACCGCCTCGGTCTTCTCGGCCATGGCCCACCCTTACACACGCGGGCTGTTCGCCGCCCGGCCCCACCTGGGTGCCGTGCACGCGCCCGGGCAACGCCCTCGCCTGTCCACCATTCCGGGCACGGTGCCCGAGCTGGTGGACCTGCCCGCAGGCTGCCCGTTTGCAGGGCGCTGCAGCTACACGGTGGATGACTGCCGCCACAAGCAGCCCGAGGCCACGCTGGTGGCCACCGATGCCGACGGCGACCACCTGGTGCGCTGCCTGCGGCGCGAGGCCATTGCCGAGGCGCAGAGTGCGGACGTGGTGAACATCATCGAGGTGGCTGCATGACCCAGGCACCCCACACCACAGTCGCCCCAACCACCGCGCCGCTGCTCCAGGTGACCGACCTGGTGCGCGAATACACACTGCCCCGCGAGCATCTGTTTCGCCCGCCGGGCAAGGTGCATGCGCTCAACGGCGTGAACTTCTCGATTGCCGCAGGCCGCAGCCTCGGCATCGTCGGCGAATCGGGCTCGGGCAAGTCCACCCTGGCACGGCTGGTGATGGCGCTCGATGCACCCACCTCCGGCACGGTGGAGCTGCTGGGCCGCAACCTGCACCAGTTGCCCGCCGAGCAGCTGCGCCAGGCGCGCCGCGATTTTCAGATGGTGTTTCAGGACCCGTACGGATCGCTGGACCCGCGCCAGACCGTGGAGCGCATCGTGGCCGAACCACTGCAGGCGCAAGGCCAGACCACGCGCGCCGAGCAGCGCGAGCAGGCCGCCCAGGTGCTGTCGCAAGTGGGCCTGCGCACCAACGACCTGGGCAAGTACCCGCACGAATTTTCGGGCGGCCAACGCCAGCGCATTGCCATTGCACGCGCCCTCATCACCCGGCCGCGCCTCATCGTGGCCGACGAGCCCGTGAGCGCGCTCGACGTGTCGGTACAGGCCCAGGTGCTGAACCTGATGCAAGACCTGCAGCAGCAATTCGGCATCACCTACATGCTCATAAGCCATGACCTCGCGGTGGTCAACCACCTGTGCGACGAGGTGGTGGTGCTGTACCAGGGCCGCATCGTGGAGCGCGGCTCGCCGGGCGAGCTGTTCCGCAACGCGCAGCACCCGTACACACAGTCGCTGGTGGGCGCCGTGCCGCAGGTGTTGCCCGGCCGCGCGCGGGCGCGCCGTGCGGCAGCCGCTGCGGCAACGGCAAAAACCGCATAACCACATGCAGGTGTGATGGTGTAAAAAGCTTCTTTCCTCCCCGGTAACAAATTGCACCGGGGGTCTTTATGGTTGTTGTCTGGTTTTTTGTCTGGAGAGTCCGAACATGCTGAACCGCCGTACCGTCCTTGCCACTGGCGCCATCGCCGCTGTGCCCCTGACCACCTCGCTTGGCGCCCTGGCGCAAGGCCGCAAAGATGCGGTGACGCTGGCGATGACGCTGGAGCCCCCAGGCCTGGACCCCACCGCCGGTGCGGCATCTGCCATCGCCGAAATCGTTCAGTACAACATCTTCGAGACGCTCACCAAGATCAACCCCGACGGCAGCGTGTCGCCCCTGCTGGCCGAAAGCTGGGAGGTCTCGCCCGACCTCAAGACCTACACCTTCAAGCTGCGCCGTGGCGTGAAGTTCCAGAATGGCGAGCCCTTCACCGCTGCGGCCGTCAAGTTCTCGTACGACCGCGCGGGCGGCGAGAAGAGCACCAACAAGGACAAGCGCACCTTTGCCGGCATCACCACCCAGGTGGTGGACGACTACACCGTCGTGCTGCTGAACAAGGAGATCGACCCCGACCTGCTGTTCGTGCTGGGCCAGGCCACCTCCATCATCGTGGAGCCCAAGAGCGCCGACACCAACGCCAACAAGCCCGTGGGCACCGGCCCCTACCAGCTGCAGGCCTGGAACAAGGGCTCGTCGGTCGTGCTGACCGCCTGGGACGGCTACCGCGACGCCAAGGCCATCAAGATCAAGCGCGCGACCTTCCGCTTCATCTCCGACCCCGCAGCCCAGGTGGCTGCCCTGCTGGCGGGCGACGTGGACGCATTCCCCCGCGTCACGCCGCGCAGCGTGGCGCAGTTCAAGGCCAACCCCAAGTTCCAGGTGGTGGTCAGCGGCTCGCGCGCCAAAACCATCGTGGCCATCAACAACGGCAAGAAGCCGCTGGACGACGTGCGCGTGCGCCGCGCCATTGCCGCAGCCATTGACCGCAAGGCCGTGATCGAAGGCGCGGGCGACGGCTACGGCGCACCCATCGGCAGCCACTACGTGCCCGGCGCGTTTGGCTACGTGGACACCACGGGCGTGAACCCCTACGACCCTGAAAAGGCCAAGAAGCTGCTGGCCGAGGCCGGCATCAAGACACCGCTGGAGCTGACCATGACGCTGCCCCCCACGCCTTACGCCCGCCAGGGCGGCGAGGTGGTGGC
>NZ_JBGFFF010000095.1:0-18478 GCF_056175785.1 Acidovorax sp. LjRoot204 | reverse complement strand
CTCATCATCTCTGTCAAAGGTGCCTCGGCAACGATGGCCCAGCTCCAGGGTTTGTAGTGCTCAACCGCCACGTAGCGGGTGGCGGTATCACTCTCACCGCTTCGACGGGGCGACCAACCGGACTCCAGATCGCCAGAGGACTGGACCGCAGCCAACGACGCCAGCCAAGCCCTGGCGTTGTCGTCCTTGTCATCCAACTTCAGGGACTTGCCAGCGCCGGGCAACCCGAAAACACTGCCCCGAGCAGGGCCCGATGAGAGATTGACGGCAAACACAGCACCCGAGGTAAACAATTTTTGTCCCGCCATCACGGTGTCGAGCTTGCCCAGAATGGCACCCATGTCGGAGCCAATGAACAGGATGCCGATGGTGCGAGTCCCGTCGCGGATGGGCTCATACACGGTCATGTACTCACGGCCAAACAGGCTGGCACGGCCGATATAGGTTTTGCCCTCATTCATGAGGGCATAGGCCGGGTGCTTACGGTCCAGCAGGGTCTTGTAAGCGCGCTCGCCATCCTGCTTTTTGAGGGATGTGGTCACGCGAATGAAATCCTCGCCGGTGCGCGCGAAAATCGTGGCCACGGCACCCATGCTGTCTTTTGAGAATCGGTCCACCACTTCAAAGTCGCCGTTGACGGAGGCCCCCTGGAAAGACAGCACAGCCTCGGGCTTTCCATCGGCCCCAGGCGACTCTGCCACGGTGAATTGACCTGGAAAATTGGCCTTGAACAGGGTGAAGTCGCGCTTGGCCTGCTCTTGCGCCGTTTCATCAAAGGTCTGGACCAAAGTGCGTACCTGGGCGGCGTATTGCATGGCATCACCACGCGCGAGGCGACCGAAGTCTTTCCAGAGCAGGGTACTGACGATGCCCATCGTGGCCAACAAAACCGCCAACAGACTGAGCAAAGCCGTCAAGGACAGCTTGAAGGCGACGGAATGGCGGGAGCTTGAGGGAATCATCTGGTGCTTTTGGGTAATTTATGCATCAACGTGCATACGGAGAACCAAAGTACCCGAAGTCGCGCAAAAACAAAACCATCGCCGGTGCAATGGCCTTTTTAGGCATAGGGAAAACCCTTGCAAAAATTCACCGCAACAACAACTCGCTGCGGCAGACACAGAAGTCGTCATGCAAGTCTGCGTCGAGGTTCCAGCGTGTTCAAGGCAGGCTCAGCGCCTGTCTGCTTTCAAAAACTCTTTGCACCCCAGTGACGGGATCCACAAACTCCAGAGACCGCGCCAGCAGCTGCAGTGGCCGCGAGTAGTCGCCTTCGGGCGGGTCGTTGACGACGGGATAAAAAGGGTCGTTGCGCAGTGGCAGCCCCAGGGCCGCCATATGCACGCGSAACTGGTGGCGCTTGYCAGTGACGGGCGACAGCAGGTACCGAGCCCAGTCGCCTGCGACCTCTAGCACCTGAATATGGGTGTAGCTATTGGGCTCGCCCGACACCTCCTGCATACGAAAGAACTGCGGACTCTCCTCCAACCGGCTGCGGTGGTCACGCGGGAAGGTCAGGTCGGCGCGCCACGGCGCAACGGCCTCGTAATGCTTGATGATCTGTCGATCGCGGAACAGCGCCTGATACGCTCCGCGCGTTGCCTKATGCACTGACAGCATCACCAACCCAGCCGTATCACGGTCAATGCGGTGCAATGGCGAGAGCTCGGGCAGCCCCAATCGGCGTTTGAGGCGTACCAGCAAGGTGTTATGCAGATACCGGCCTGAGGGCGTTACCGGCATGAAGTGCGGCTTATCTGCCACCACCAGATGCTCGTCCTGGTACACCACCGCTTCACTGAACGGCAAGGCGGGCTCGGCGGGAAGACTTCGATAGTAGTAAAGGCGCAGACCTCCCTCAAAAGCCCGATCAGGCAACACGGCCTGCCCGCGTTCATCCACCACGACACCCGCCTCCATGCGCTCGTGCCACCCTTCACGGGATACGGCCGGCAGTCGCTCTGTCAAAAAATCCAGCATGCTGCCCTGCCCTCGCGCAGGCAGTACCACGCAGCTGGGGCTCACCCCATCGCGCACGGGCAATACATGGGGATGGCGAGGGTTGTGCATGGCGTGCAAATTCTAGGGGGTTGGTCGGCGTCAAGATACGCCAGTCCCGACCGGGGATAGCGCTTCACCCGCGCATACAGGTGGAGCACAAAGCCCATGCAGAGCAGCGCTGTAGGACAAGCACGCCAAAAGGCCTGTTAGCCAACGCAATCGACGCAAATTTGCGTTCTGCGGGCTAGCATGGCTGCTCTATGACAAGACCCCAAACGGACCAGCACACCACATCTGCACGCGCAACGGCGACGGCAATGGCACCAGCGGGAGTGACTTCAACGCCTCGCCCGAGGCAGGGCCATAGCAGGGTCCGCATTGCCTGTGGCGTAGCGGGATGCATGGTAGGACTGCTGCTGATAGGCGCTGTAGCGCTGAGCCAGTGGGATTGGAACCGCTCCAAACCCTGGATCAACCAAACCCTCAGCGAGGCAACCGGACGACAGTTTGCGGTGGAGGGCGATTTATCCGCATCCTGGCAGTGGCCACAGCCCCTTGAAGAAGGGTGGCACCGCTGGGTTCCTGGCATCACTGTGCAGGGAACCCAGCTGGTTTTGCAAGACCCTCCAGGATTTGCCCGTCCTGGCAAAGCCGCAACGCCCCAAACCACGGCACGCGCCGAGATGGCGCGCGCATCGCTCAAGCTTTGGCCACTACTGGCGAGGCAAGTGGTCATTGATACCCTGGAGCTGTCTGGCCCGGACATCTCCCTCGCCCGCCTGCGCGACGGCAGCAACAATTGGACGCTGCTCCCCAAGAGGGATCCCGATGACGCCACGCCGCGCTGGGCGTTCAGCATTTATCAGCTAGCGGTTCGCGGGGGGCATTTGGCATATAACGACGCCAAGCAAGACCTTGATCTGACCGCCCGCGTCGACACCCTCAGAGAAGGGCAGACAGTCGTTGCATCGGGGAATGCTGCATCGCCTGCGTCTGGCACGGCGAGTGCCTCTAGCACCCCAGTCTATGGCGTGCACTTCGACCTCAAGGGCACGCTGGGCAAGGTGCGTATCGAGGGTCAGGGTCAGGCCGGCTCTGTGCTCTCGCTGCGCGACAAAGAGGTGAACTACCCCCTGCAATTCACCGCTAAGGCGGGCAGTGTAGAAACAGCCGTTCGGGGTATTCTGGCAAATCCGGGTGCGCTGTCAGGGATGGATTTCCAAGTCATGCTCAAAGGCGCCAGCATGGCTGACCTGTATGCACTCACGGGTCTTGTCCTGCCAAATACGCCCGCATTTCAGACCCAGGGACGATTGCAGGGCAGTCTGCAACCAGGCCGTGCTGTATGGGATTACCGTGACTTCACTGGTACGGTAGGCCAGAGCGATCTGCACGGCAATCTGCGCTTCGTGTCGGCTGCGCCACGCGGCAAACTTTCAGGCGCTATCACATCCAATCAGTTGCGCCTGGTGGACCTGGGACCAGTGCTCGGTACAGCCACCACGGCGACTGCCCAGCCTAGCCGCAATGGCAAGGTACTGCCCAACGCTGCATTTGCCACCGATCGCTGGAGCACCATGGATATGGATCTTAAGTTTGCGGGGCAGCGTGTGATCCGACCCAACAGCCTGCCGCTGGAGGACCTTAGCGTGCATGCCGTATTGGACGATGCCGTGCTGCGCCTGGAACCCTTGCATTTTGGTGTGGCCAAAGGCCAGATTGAATCCAAACTGGTGCTGGACAGCCGCAAACGACCGCTGACGGTACACATGGACACCCGCGTGCAAAACCTGCGGCTCGCTGCGCTGTTTCCCGAGGTGGAACTGACCCAAAAAAGCCTGGGGCGACTCGATGGCGCCATGGCGCTGAATGGCCAGGGGAATTCCGTAGCGCAGTGGCTTGGCAGCAGCAGCGGCGAGGCCCGCCTGTATGTGCGCGATGGCACTCTGAGCCGCGAACTACTGGACCGCGCTGCACTCAACGTGGGCAGCATCGTGGTGGGCAAACTGTTTGGCGACAACAAAGAAGTGCAACTGCGTTGCGCGGTGGCAGATCTGGCGGTGCGCGAAGGCCTTGCCACGGTCCGCACCGCCAAGCTGAGCACCAACGAGGCGGTGGTGGATGTCACGGGCACCATCGACATGGCAGAGGAACGCCTGAACCTGAGCGTGAAACCAGCGTCGCTGGAGTGGAAGTTCTTCTCGCTGCGCACTCCGCTGTACGTGCGCGGCACGCTGGGCAAACCCGATGTGGGCGCAGAACCAGGCCCCCTGCTGTTGCGCGCCGGGGCAGCCATTGCCGCTGCGGTGGCCGCGCCTGCAGCCTTGGCATTGTTACCTGTAACGGTACCCGGAGCTGACGACGACGCGCAGTGTGCGCCCTTGCTTGCTCAAGCTACACAACCGGTCAAGGCAGGGCGCGCTGGCGCGCCGGTCGCGCGCACCACGCCGTCACGCTAAAAAATACTTCTACACCGCCTCTGCGGGTGTGTGGGCCCCAGCGGCCATCGCCAATGAAAAAGCCCACGGCGTGAACCGTGGGCTTTTCGTGGATCTGCGAGGAACCCGAGGTCAGTCGGCCGTCGCCTCTTCAGGCTCTGCAGGCTCGGACTTCGCCGAACGCTCCTTCTTCGGCAAAGGCTGGATATCCAGCAGCACGTCGGGTGTTTCCACACCCTTGTCGTCCTTCTTCATCTCGATATCCACGGTCAGGCGTCCCCCTTCTGTCAGGCGGCCAAACAGCAACTCGTCAGCCAAGGCGCGGCGGATGGTGTCCTGGATCAGGCGCTGCATAGGGCGCGCGCCCATCAGCGGGTCGAAACCCTTCTTGGCCAGGTGCTTGCGCAGGGCATCGGTGAAGGTGACCTCCACCTTCTTCTCGGCCAACTGCGTCTCCAGCTGCAGCAGGAACTTGTCCACTACGCGCAGGATGATCTGTTCATCGAGTGCCTTGAAGTTGACGATGGCATCCAGCCGGTTGCGGAACTCAGGCGTGAACAGGCGCTTGATRTCRSYCATYTCATCGCCCGCCTGCCGCGGGTTGGTRAAGCCRATGGTCGCCTTGTTCATGGTCTCGGCRCCMGCRTTSGTGGTCATSAYGATGAKCACGTTRCGGAAGTCGGCCTTGCGGCCGTTGTTATCCGTCAGCGTGCCGTGGTCCATGACCTGCAGCAGCACGTTGAAGATGTCCGGATGTGCTTTCTCGATCTCATCGAGCAGCAGCACCGCGTGCGGCTTCTTCGTGATGGCTTCCGTCAGCAGRCCACCTTGGTCGAAACCGACATAACCTGGAGGCGCGCCAATCAGGCGGCTCACGGCATGGCGCTCCATGTACTCGGACATGTCAAAACGGATCAGCTCGATGCCCATGATGTAGGCAAGCTGCTTGGCCGCTTCAGTCTTGCCGACGCCGGTGGGACCGCTGAACAGGAACGAGCCGATCGGCTTGTCGCCCTTGCCCAGACCCGAGCGTGCCATCTTGACGGCACTGGCAAGCACTTCCAATGCCTTGTCCTGGCCGAACACCACGCTTTTCAGGTCGCGCTCCAGCGTCTGCAACTTGCCGCGGTCGTCATTGGACACGTTGGCAGGCGGAATGCGTGCGATCTTGGCCACGATCTCTTCGATCTCGGCCTTGCCGATGGTCTTCTTGCGCTTGCTCGGCACCATGATGCGCTGGGCCGCACCGGCTTCATCGATSACGTCGATYGCCTTGTCGGGCAGGTGGCGGTCGTTGATGTACTTGGCGCTCAGYTCKGCCGCAGCCTGCAGGGCAGCTGCAGCGTACTTCACGCTGTGATGCTCTTCAAAACGAGACTTCAGCCCCTTCAGGATGTCGATGGTTTCGGCCACGCTGGGCTCCACCACGTCCACTTTCTGGAAGCGGCGCGACAAGGCAGCATCTTTCTCGAATATCCCCCGGTACTCCGTGAAAGTGGTCGCACCGATGCACTTGAGCTGGCCACTGGACAGCGCCGGCTTCAGCAGGTTGGAAGCATCGAGCGTTCCTCCAGAGGCCGCACCCGCACCGATCARSGTGTGGATCTCGTCGATGAAMAGGATSGCGTTSGGCTTGTCCTTGAGCGACTTGAGCACGCCCTTSAGGCGCTGCTCGAAGTCGCCRCGGTACTTGGTGCCCGCAAGCAAAGCACCCATGTCCAGGGAGTACACCGTTGCCTCGGCCAGGATCTCGGGCACATCGTTTTGCGTGATCCGCCAAGCCAGGCCCTCGGCAATCGCAGTCTTGCCCACCCCTGCCTCGCCCACCAGCAGAGGATTGTTTTTGCGGCGACGGCACAGAATCTGGATCGTGCGCTCGACCTCGTAATGGCGGCCGATCAATGGATCGATCTTGCCATCCTTAGCGGCCTGGTTCAGGTTCTGAGTGAACTGCTCCAGCGGCGACGCCTTTTCGTTACGCTCACCACCACCGCCCTCTTCGCCCTCGGCCTGATTCTCGGCCTTAGCGGGCTCGGGAGGCTCGCCCTTCTTGATACCGTGGGCAATGAAATTCACCACATCCAGGCGCGTGACACCTTGCTGGTGCAGGTAGTACACGGCGTGCGAATCCTTTTCGCCAAAAATTGCCACGAGCACATTGGCACCCGTCACCTCTTTTTTGCCGTTGCCSGTGGACTGCACGTGCATGATGGCGCGCTGGATCACACGCTGGAATCCCAGCGTAGGCTGGGTGTCTACCTCGTCGGTACCTGCGACCTGCGGGGTGTTGTCTTTGATGAAATTCGCCAGCGATGAACGCAGATCATCGATATTGGCCGAACATGCGCGCAGCACCTCCGCTGCGCTGGGGTTATCGAGCAATGCAAGCAACAGATGCTCCACGGTGATGAACTCGTGGCGCTGCTGACGGGCCTCAACAAAGGCCATGTGCAAGCTGACTTCCAGTTCCTGGGCAATCATGTGAACTCCTTTGTGCTTGCGTGGAAGGGATAACTTTAGATCGGGACAAAAGACCTGTTATTCAACAGGCTCACTGACACATTGCAGTGGGTGGCCCGCCTTGAGGGCGGCGTCAAGCACTTGCTCTACCTTGGTGGCTGCCACATCGCGCGAATAAACGCCGCAGACGCCTTTGCCATCGAGRTGGATCTTCAACATGATCTGGGTSGCRGTTTCGCGRTCYTTRYTGAAAWAYTCCTGCAGMACSACGATSACGAACTCCATGGGCGTGTAGTCGTCGTTCAGCATGACCACCTGGTACATCTGCGGCGGCTGGGTCTTTTGGGTGCGCCTCTCGAGCACGACCGAACCGCCATCATCCCGCGCAGGCCGGGTCACGGGCGGCGCGGTGGGGGGTGAAGGTGGTTTTGTTGCCATGAAAATCATTCTAGCGACCCGAACAGGGTGCCGCTGCAGGAGAAGCTGGTTGTTGACCAGGTATTTTTCAACCCACGGCTTACAGAAACTTCTGCGGGGAACTCAATCACTCGTACACCACATTGGCGGCACCGGCACCCACTTGGGCAGTCCATGCCGCCAACGCCGCATCGCTGGGGTAGAAACGCGCGTTTTCGCCCAGTTGCAACTCTGCCACTGCAGTAGCATCGTCCGACTGGCAGCGCACGCCCATGCGCACGCGCAACCCGTGCACCAACTCCCCTTCAGCGACCTCTTCGCGCAACGGCGGAAACTCGCGCACCAAGCGCGGCACATCTGGCGCCTTATCACCCACGGTCACATGCAGGTATTTGCCAAACCGGCAGCGCGCGCCCGCCAGGTCCCACACCTGCTGCACCTTGACGCGCAGACCGCCACTGAAGTGGTCCAGCTGCAGCCGGCCCATCATCACTACAAACTCATCTTCCTTGAGCTGATTGCGGTAGGTATTGAGCAACGCCTCATCGGCAGAAGCCTCAATCACAGCAGACTTGTCGTCCAGCTTGAAGAGTCCCAGCCTCCCGCGTTGCCCGTTGATGACCCGAAAGTCGCTGATGATGCCGGCAAGTATCTGGGGCTCGCGGCTGTCAAGCAGCTCATCGATCTGGGTGCGCACAAAGCGGCGCACCTCGGTGGCCACTTCGTCAAAAAGATGGCCAGACAGGTAGAACCCAACGGCGGTTTTTTCCAGCGTAAGCCGTTCCTTGATACCCCAGGGCGTTGCGTCCACCAGATCGGGCTCCTGGGTGCTGGAGCCATGGGCATCGTCACCCATCATGTCAAACAACCCGCCCTGGTTGACGTTGGCCAGCGTTGCGGCAGCAAAGTCAAAGGCCCGATCAATAGAGGCCACCAGGGCCGCCCGGTTGAGATGGATCGAGTCAAAGGCACCCGCCTTGATCAGGGCCTCGACCGTGCGCTTGTTCATGCGGGCCTTGTCCACTCGCACGCAGAAGTCAAACAGACTTTTGAAGGGCCCTTTGGTCGAACCCTGGGGGCCTTCACCGCGCCCTTCACGGGCCGCGACGATAGCTTCGATCGCCTGCTGTCCAGTGCCTTTCACCGCCCCCAGACCGTAACGGATGATCTTGTCGGTGACTGGTTCAAACCGATAAAAGCCCCGATTCACGTCCGGCGGCTCGAACGACAGCCCCATCTTGTGTGCATCCTCGAACAGCACCTTGAGCTTGTCGGTGTCGTCCATTTCCACGGTCATGTTKGCGCAGAAGAACTCGGCCGTGTAGTGSACCTTGAGCCARCCAGTGTGGTACGCCAGCAGRGAGTARGCRGCSGCGTGYGACTTGTTGAAGCCRTAGCCYGCGAACTTCTCCATCARGTCGAASAYCTCGTCGGCCTTCTCCTGGCTGATGCCTTTCTCCGCTGCGCCCTTGCGGAAGATGGCTCGGTGTTCGGCCATTTCCTCAGCCTTCTTTTTCCCCATGGCACGCCGAAGCATGTCGGCGCCGCCCAAGCTATATCCGCCCAGCACCTGGGCGGTCTGCATCACCTGCTCCTGGTACACCATGATGCCGTAGGTCTCGGCCAGCACCGGCTCTACCAGCGGGTGGGGGTAGATGACCTCTTCCTTGCCATGTTTGCGGTTCACAAAGCTGGGAATCAGGTCCATAGGCCCCGGCCGGTACAACGCATTCAAGGCAATGAGGTCTTCCAGCCGACTGGGCCGCGCMTCYTTCARCATGCCCTGCATGCCGCGGCTTTCRAACTGGAACACYGCTTCGGTCTTRCCCTCGGAGAACAGCCGATAAGTGGGTCCGTCGTCGAGGGGAATATTTTCGAACGCGAAATTCTCCTGGCCCTTGTGCCGCTTCATGATGAACTCGCGCGCAATTTCCAGAATGGTGAGCGTGGCAAGCCCCAAGAAGTCGAACTTCACCAAGCCGATGGCTTCCACGTCGTCCTTGTCATACTGGCTCACGGCGGAATCGCTGCCCGGCTGCTGGTACAGCGGACAAAAATCGGTGAGCTTGCCGGGCGCGATCAGAACGCCACCGGCATGCATGCCGATGTTCCGCGTCATGCCCTCAAGCTTTTGTGCCATCTCGATGACGGTCTTGACGTCTTCTTCCTTGCGCACGCGCTCGTAGAGCATGGGCTCCAGTTCCAGCGCATAGTTGTTCTTGTCGCCTTCCTTTTTCACCTCAGGCGGATAGGCCAGGGTGTAGGACATGCCCGGCTTGCCGGGCACCAGCTTGGAGATGCCATCACAAAATGTGTAGCTCATGTCCATGACCCGGCCCACGTCGCGGATTGCCGCCTTGGCTGCCATCGTGCCGAAGGTAGCGATCTGGCTCACGGCGTTCTTGCCGTACTTGTCCTTGACGTAGTCAATCACCCGGTCGCGGTTGGATTGGCAGAAGTCGATGTCGAAGTCAGGCATCGAAACGCGCTCCGGGTTCAGGAATCGCTCGAATAGCAGGTTGTATTGCAGCGGGTCCAGGTCAGTGATCTTTAGCGCATAAGCGACCAGAGAACCGGCGCCGGAGCCACGGCCGGGCCCCACTGGGCAGCCGTTCTGCTTCGCCCACTGGATGAAATCACCCACGATCAGGAAGTAGCCCGGGAACCCCATTTTGAGGATGGTGCCCAGCTCGAACTCCAGGCGCTCGACATAGCGCGGGCGCTCCGTGTCCCTCTCAGCTTCGTTAGGAAAAAGATGTTTCAGGCGGTCCTCCAGCCCTTCTAACGACGCGTAGCGGAAATACTCGTCGATGGGCATGCCGTTGGGCGTCGGAAAATCCGGAAGCTGCGGCTTGCCCAGCACCAGGGTCAGGTTGCAGCGTTGTGCAATCTCGACCGTATTGGCGATGGCCGATGGCAGGTCGGCAAACAAGGCCTCCATCTCCGCCGAGGACTTGAAATACTGGTCGCGGGTGAACTTGCGGACACGACGCGGGTTTGCCAGGATTTCCCCCTCGGCGATACAGATGCGCGCCTCGTGGGCCTCGTAATCATCGGGCTCGGCAAACTGAACGGGGTGGGTCGCCACCACCGGCAGGTTCAACCGTGCAGCAAGCTGAGCGGCTGCCACCACATGGGCTTCATCGTCGTTTCGGCCGGCCCGTTGCAGCTCGATGTAAAACCGGTGCGGAAAAATGCCCGCCAAGCGCAACGCAACGTCGGCGGCACCTGACTCATCCCCCTTCATCAGCGCTTGCCCTACCGGACCCGCCTGCGCGCCAGACAGGGCAATCAATCCCTCTGACAGCTCTTCCAGCCACGTCCAAGTGCTCAGCGCCAGGTTCTTGACGATATTGCGCGTCCAGGCCCGCGCCAGCAGCTCCGACAGATTCAGATACCCCTGGCGACTCTGCACCAGGAGGATAAGGCGCGATGGGACACCTCCCGCCTCGCCTTCAAGAAAGATTTCTGCACCCAAGATGGGCTTGACACCTTTACCTCGCGCTTCCTTGTAGAACTTGATCGCCCCGAAGAGGTTATTGAGATCGGTGATGGCCAGAGCGGGCTGGCCGTCCTTGGCGGCCGCTTTGGCCACCTCGTCGATGCGRTTGGTRCCGTCRACGACGGARAACTCGGTGTGCAGGCGCARRTGAACAAACATGCAGGCATTGTAGAAACCCCTGCGACTCTCCAACAGGACTTGCGTCGGCAGCGCCTTGGCGCTGCTGGCGCCACCAGTACAATGCTTTTCGTGCCCGAAATGGCGCCGAAGGCTTCCGTGACGAGTACGCCAAGCGCACTCCCCCATGACTGAACCCTCGGGCCTTTCTTTGTGCACCTTTTTCCTTCTTTGCTGAAAGCTGCTTGCGATGCTGCGTGCCCCACTGCCCCTTGTTTCCGCCCTGCTGCTGGCTGGTTTGCTGGTTGGCTGCTCCAGCACCACAGTTGATAAAACGGCAGGCTGGAGTCCCAATCGCATCCACTCGGAAGCCCAGGACGAAATGAACAGCGGGGCGTATGACAAGGCCGTTCCTCTGCTGGAAAAACTGGAAGGCCGTGCGGCAGGCACGCCACTGGCACAGCAGGCCCAGATCGACAAAGCCTATGCCCACTACAAGGCGGGCGAAAAGGCGCAAGCCGTCGCAACGCTGGACCGCTTCATGAAGCTGCACCCTGCCAGCCCTGCATTGGACTATGCGCTGTACCTGAAGGGCCTGGTCAACTTCAACGACAACTTGGGTCTGTTCTCATTTATCTCGCGCCAGGATCTATCAGAGCGTGACCAAAAGGCGGCCAAAGACTCCTTTGAAGCATTCAGCGAACTGGTCACACGCTTTCCTGAGTCCCGTTATGCGCAGGACTCGCGCCAGCGCATGACCTACATCGTCAACTCGCTAGCCCAATATGAAGTGCATGTGGCGCGGTACTACTTCCAGCGTGGCGCCTATGTGGCTGCCATCAGTCGCGCGCAGGTCGCATTGGCAGACTACCAGGGCGTGCCCGCGCTGGAAGAGGCGTTGTACATCCTGATCCAGTCGTACGACGCGCTCGGAATGACCCAGCTGCGGGACGATGCACGCCGCGTGATGGACAAGTCCTACCCTCAAAGCGCCTATCTGAATGGCGGCGTCAAAGGCAAGTCGGATCCGTGGTGGAAGGTTTGGTAAGCGCCATCAGCGCAGACTGAAACTCTTCGGGCGATTCCAGCCCGCGCATGGGGGGCAAAGCTGCCAGCAAGCGCTTGCCATAGCCCATAGTGATGAGGCGCGTGTCGCCCACCACCAAAATACCCCGATCCGCTTCATGCCGGATCAAACGCCCGGCACCTTGCTTGAGTGCCACCGCCGCCTCTGGCAGAGCGTAGGCAGTGAACGCTTTGCCACCAGCCATTTCGATGTGTTGGGTGCGAGCCTCCACCAATGGATCTCCCGGGGGCGGAAAAGGCAGCTTGTCGATAACCACCAGTTGCAGAGCATCGCCTGGCACATCAAACCCCTCCCAGAAGGAAGCCGAAGCCACCAGCACGCAACCCGGCCGCCCGTGCGATGCCCCCTCGCGAAAACGCTCCATCAGGCGCCGCTTGGGCCACTCGCCCTGCACCAGCACCTCCAACGTGCCTGAAGCCTGCCAACGTGCTTTGAGTGCGTCGCCAATGGTGCGCAAGGCCTTGAGCGTGGTGGTCAGCACCAGCGTGCGCCCGCCCAGCGGCTCGGCGGCCAGTGCAACCCAGTCAGCCACGCTACGGCTGTGGGACGGATCTGCAGGCGACGGCAACTGGCGCGGCACATACAAAGCCGCCTGTCGCGCATAGTCGAAGGGGCTGGCCACCCGAAGGATGCGAGCATCCGTGAGCCCAGCTCGTTCGGTGAACCAGGTCAACGCCTCGTCCGCACCGAGGGTCGCAGAGGTGAAAATCCACGCCCTGCCGGCGTTTGCGCCAGGCTCCTCGGGCCAAGCTTCGCCGTCCGAGGTTTCAGCGGGCGACGCCAGAATCCGGGTGCGCATGGCGTCTGCAATGTCCAACGGGGACTCGATCAGGCGCAACTGGTTGCCCACATCGAGCCAACGCACCGCATCGGCCTGGCACGGGCCTGAAAACCTGGCCAGCCGGGCCAATAGTGCACTGCCCCGTTCGTACAGGCGCTCCAGATCGGGGGACATTTCGCTCACGGTGTCCAGGGCCTCCAGCGCCTGTGCACACGCCAAGGCCAGTGCGCGCAGCGCGGACTGCCATACGGCGCCCGAGACACCTTCGGGAGCCTCCTCCGTCCAGCGCAATCTGCCCCCTCCCGAAATGCCATTCAGTCCCTGGAAAGCAGCGGTGCCCACGACCAGACGGAGGTCCCGCGCAGACAACTCCAGAAGCTGCGCCAGGCCTGTCCAGTCAGCCAGACCGCGCGCATGCTGCAGCCCGGCTATCAAGAGGTCACGGGCAAAGTCCAACCATTGCCCCGTGGAAATCTGCGTACCCAAAAACTGYACGCCAGTCTCATTGATCTGGTGGGCCTCATCAAAAACGACCACACGCACCGTCGGCAGCAACTCGGCCATGCCTGACTCGCGTACCGCCACATCCGCAAAGAACAGATGGTGATTGATGACCACGATGTCAGCCGCCAACGCCTCGCGCCGCGCCCGATGAACATGGCATTCCCTAAAGCGCAGGCAGGAAGACCCCAGGCAGTTCTCACGCGTCGAGGTGACCAGGGGGATCACGGGCGATCGCTCGTCCAACCCTGTCAGCTCGGCCAGATCGCCGGATACGGTCTGGCGCGACCAATCCTCCACCTTGGCCAGCACACGGGCGACGCCTCGGTCCAAGGACTGAGCATCCTGCCGTGCCTGCTCCATGCGGTGCAGGCACAAGTAACTGGCGCGCCCCTTGAGCAGGGCCATGCGAACGGGCAGCCCCAGGATGTGCGCCAAGCGGGGCAGATCGCGGGCGAACAACTGGTCTTGCAAGGCCTTGGTGGCCGTAGACAACAGCACCCGCTCGCCACTCAGCAAGGCCGGCACCAGGTAGGCAAAGGTCTTGCCCACTCCAGTGCCTGCCTCCACCACCAGCGCCCCTCCCTCTGTAATGGTCTGGGCCACCGCAATGGCCATCTGGGTCTGACCGTCACGCGGTTGAAAATGCCCATCCGCCCTCGCTAGCACACCATCGGGGGCAAACACCTCGGGCACCATGGCCTCCAGTGACATCACGCGGGCTCTTGCGGTTGAAGTTGCCGCTCCAGCCGCTCCATCGCGTCACGCAACACGAGTCGGCGCTTTTTGAGACGGCGCAGGGTGAGTTCGTCGGGTGCCGCTTCGGGCTTACACCGGTCGATGAGTGCGTCGAGATCGGCATGTTCCATGCGCAGCTCGATCAACTGACGGTGGGGAGAGTGCAGGCTGGGTTTCAAGGCAGGAGGCCATGGGCATGGCAAAAATGCCACAGGCGGGCGGATAATACGCGCTTGGCCCGCTTTCCACGACAGGCGTTCGCGTAGGCGCCCCCACAATCTGCAGCATGACCAAAGCGTTTCGCCTCATCGCCTCCACCGGCATCCACAAGGGTGACCGCGAATACCAGCAAGACCAGGTGGCCCTGATCTCCCACGAGCGGCACAACGGCTGCGTTCTGGGTGTGGTTGCCGACGGGATGGGCGGCCGCAGCGGGGGGCGCAAAGCATCAGACCAGGTCATGATGACAGCACGGCAACTGTTCGAGCGGTACTCGCCAGACACCGATGACCCGGTGGCAATGCTCAAGAACATGGTTGAAGAGGCCCACATCGTTATCCGGTTGACGGCCATATCGGCAGAGCAGGAACCTCACAGCACCATCGCTGCGTTTCTCATCAATCCCCGGGGCGACTGCCATTGGGTGCATGCGGGCGACTCGCGCATCTACCACTTTCAAGGCTCACGGCTGGCATTCCGCACCAGCGACCACTCTTATGTGCAAGCCCTGGTGGACCGGGGTGAGCTGACGGAAGCCGAGGCCAACAACCATCCTCATTCCAACATTCTGGTGGGTTGCCTGGGCACAGAGAGTGACCCGCCCATCACTACCCACGTCATTCCGCAACTTCAGCCGGGCGATGTCTTGCTGGCCTGCAGCGATGGGGTTTGGCACTACTTTTCTCCCACCGAACTGGCATCGGTGGTCGATTCGCTGTCGCCCCGCGAAGCGACGGAGTTCCTGATTGAAAAAGCCCGCTCCCGGGCACGCGGAGGCGGCGACAACCTGTCGCTGGTGGTCGTCAAGATCGAAGCCCTGGCCGAAGAGAAAAAGATTGCTCGCCTGACGCCGCTGGATACGGGTCGGCCCTGAGGGCATTGTCCGCACCACCCATCGGAGCGTCGACGGGTGAGCGCAAACCCATCGAGCAACCAGCAGGTAGTCGCCGCTACCCTATCTTCAGCCACTCGGCCACTGATTGCTTGGCTCGGCCGCCCTTCCAAACTCAGCGAGGCGCAGAAGCAGCAGGCGCTGGCAAGGGCGCTGCAGGCTTGCGGCCCTGAGCCAGGGCATCGGCTTGGGATTTTTCGACCCGCGCGCGGCGCTCCTCCGCCGCTTGGAGCGCCTCGGCATGTTTGGCACGCGATTGGGCAGCGCGCTCAGCAGTCCCCGCAGCGCGGGCCGCCTGTTCACTGGCCTGAACCTGGGCACGGCTATTTTGTTGCTGCGCGCGTTGGTGTGCGTCCTGGTCCCGCTGTGCCTTGGCAACATCCGGATCGGCGGATGGCTTGCGAACCTGCGCGTCAGCGCGTTTGCTCGCTGGCGGTACGGCCATTTGCTTATCTTCAATGGCCCGCAGGCGCTCCGCCGCTTTCTCCCTGCGCTCGGCATCGTTGAGTTCAATTTCCTGCGCACGCAATCGGTCGTGGGACTCCCGAGCCTTGGCGCGTACACCGCGCAAGCAATCCTCCACGGCAAAGCGTTGGTAGCACACCGCCTCATCCTGCTGCCGCCGGGCCGTCAGTGCCTCGCGCTCCATTTTGATTCGGTCACGCTCCACTTTGCGATGTGCAGCGGTCGACGCGGATGCGGCATCTACTTCTACCCCCGTCGCGGCCCAGGCCGGGGCGACCAGCACAGGCAGTGTTGAGCAAGCCAGCGCCAGCACTACCGCCAAAAAGCGACCACCGGTCTTGTTCATGTCAACCCCGTATCCACCATGCGGCGCTCCAGCGCCAGAAACTCCTTGGACTGCATCTCGTTGAGCCGGGACACTGTGCGCGGAAACTCGTGAGCCAAAGGCCCTTCGGTATACAACTGCTCGGGCGGCACAGCCGCCGACAGGATGAGTTTGACCCGGCGGTCGTACAGCACATCCACCAGCCAGGTAAAGCGCCGCGCAGGCGACGCCATGCTCACAGGCATGTAAGGAACATCGGACAGCAACACCGTGTGGAACTGCGTTGCAAGTTCCAGGTAGTCGTTTTGCGATCGAGGACCACCACACAGTGTCTTGAAGTCAAACCACACCACCCCGCCAGCCTTGCGACGGGCGCGAATTTCGCGCGCCTCGATATGCAGCACGGGATCTTCATCGTGCACTTCAGCGAGTTGATCGAACGCCTGGTTCATCTCGGCATCCGCCTCTGCGCCCAGTGGCGTGTGATACAGCTTTACGTGCTCCAGCGTACGCCGGCGGTAATCGGTGCCATTGTCCACATTGACCACCTCCAGCCGCTCGTTGAGCAGTGCAATGGCAGGCAAGATGCGGTCCCGATGCAAGCCACCGGGGTAAAGGTCGTCAGGCTTGAAATTGGAAGTGGTCACGAAGCCGACGCCGTTGTCGAACAACGCCACCAGCAATCGGTGCAGGATCATCGCGTCCGTGATGTCCGCCACATGGAACTCATCAAAACAGATGAGCTTGTAGCGTTTGGCAATGCGCTCGCCCAACACATCCAGCGGATTGACCGTGCCCTGAAGGGCCGCCAGTTCGCGATGCACCTCACGCATGAATTCGTGAAAGTGCAAGCGCACCTTTCGCTTCAGGGGAACAGCGTCAAAAAAGCACTCCATCAAAAAGCTCTTGCCGCGCCCCACCCCGCCATACATGTAGACACCGCGGGGAATCTCCGGGCGGTTGATCAGCTTCTTGATCGCGTTGGAGCGCCGAGCCTTGTACTGGGCCCACTCGTCAGCACAGCGCTGCAGGGCTTCCACTGCTCGCAGCTGGGCGGGGTCGCTTTGATAGCCTTTGGCGGCCAGCTCGGCCAGGTAAGCCTGTTTGACGGTCACTTTGCGGTTGCTCTGATACTACAAAATTGATAGCTGCAAGCGCATGTTAATCATGCGCTTGCAGCCGATTGAGACCCAATATCAGAAGTTCAGCGTGCGCTTGTCCACCGCCAGCGCTGCTTCCTTGGTGGCCTCGCTCAAGCTGGGGTGGGCATGGCAAATGCGTGCGATGTCTTCGCTGCTGGCCTTGAACTCCATGGCCACAACGGCMTCGGAGATCAGCTCGCTGGCCTGTGGGCCCACGATGTGCACACCCAGGATCTCGTCGGTCTCGGCATCCGCCAGCATCTTGACCATGCCGGTGGTGTCGCCCAGCGCACGTGCGCGGCCATTGGCCAGGAACGGGAAGCTGCCCGCCTTGTACTTGACCCCATCGGCCTTGAGCTGCTGCTCAGTGCGGCCCACCCAGGCGATCTCGGGGCTGGTGTAGATGACCCAGGGGATGGTGTTGAAGTTGACRTGRCCRTGCTGGCCSGCAATGCGCTCSGCCACGGCAACGCCCTCTTCCTCGGCCTTGTGSGCRAGCATSGGGCCGCGCACCACGTCGCCSACCGCCCAGACGCYGGGCAGATTGGTCTTGCAGTCAGCATCCACCACGATGGCGCCGCGCTCGTCGAGCTKCASGCCCRCCGCTTCGGTGTTCAGGCCGATGGTGTTGGGCACGCGGCCGATGGAGACGATGAGCTTGTCCACGTCCAACGACTGTGCTTCGCCCTTGGCATTGGTGTAGGCAATGCTCACACCCTTTTTGCCGGTCTTGATTTCGCCGACCTTCACGCCCAGCTCGATCTTCAGGCCCTGCTTGTCGAAGGCCTTCTTGGCTTCCTTGGCGATCTGCTCATCCACCGCGCCCAGGAAAGTGGGCAGACCTTCGAGGATGGTGACTTCAGCGCCCAGGCGGCGCCAGACCGAGCCCATTTCCAGGCCGATCACGCCCGAGCCGATGAGGCCGAGCTTCTTAGGCACGGCGCCAACGCGCAGCGCACCGTCGTTGGACAGCACCAGTTCTTCGTCGAACGGCGTGCCGGGCAGCGCACGGGCGTTGGAGCCGGTGGCGATGATGATCTGCTTACCGGTCAGCGTCTCTTCRGCGGCRCCYGCCACCTTGATCTCGTARCCGSCTTCGSCMGCCTTCACGAACGAGCCRCGGCCRTGGAAGAAGSTGAYCTTGTTCTTCTTGAACAGGTACAGGATGCCGTCGTTGTTCTGCTTCACGACSKKGTCCTTGCGGGCAATCATCTTGGCCACGTCCATCTTGACGCCGGTGGCGGTGATGCCATGCTCGGCAAAGTGCTTGTTGGCATGCTCGAAATGCTCGGACGACTGAAGCAGGGCCTTGGAGGGAATGCAGCCCACGTTGGTGCAAGTGCCGCCAGGTGCGGGGCCGCCCTTCTCGTTCTTCCACTCGTCGATACAGGCG
>NZ_JBGFFF010000094.1:0-18850 GCF_056175785.1 Acidovorax sp. LjRoot204 | reverse complement strand
GCTGTGTCCGAAGCAGCCCGTTCCGAATAACCCGATCCAGGAGAACTCATCATGGACGTCATCATTGCTTTGGGTCTGATCGTGGTGCTGTTCGCAGTGCTCGGATCGGGCCTGTGGATCGGCCTGTCACTGCTGGCAGTGGCCTTGGTCGGCATGGAGTTTTTTACTAACCGCCCGGTGGGCGACAGCATGATGCTGACCATCTGGGGGTCTACCTCCAGCTGGACACTGACGGCTCTGCCGCTGTTTTTGTGGATGGGCGAGATCCTTTTCCGCAGCAAGCTGTCGAGCAGCATGTTCAAGGGCCTGGCGCCCTGGCTGGAGCGCCTACCAGGCCGCCTTTTGCATGTGAATGTGGTGGGCTGCACCATCTTTGCCGCGATCTCGGGCTCGTCGGCCGCTACCTGCGCCACCATCGGCAAGATCACCTTGCCTGAACTCAAGCAGCGCGGCTATCCCGAAGATATCTCCGTGGGCACGCTGGCTGGTGCGGGCACCCTGGGTCTGCTGATTCCGCCGTCGATCATCATGATCGTCTATGGCGTGGCGGCCAACGTTTCGATCTCCAAGCTGTTCCTGGCAGGGGTGATTCCGGGGCTGATGCTGGCTGCTCTGTTCATGGGCTACATCGTCGTGTGGGCCCTGTTCAACAAAGACAAGGTGCCTGCGCCTGACGCGCGCCTCAGCTTTGTGCAAAAGCTGTATGCCTCCCGCCACCTGATTCCGGTCGTGTCGCTCATCGTCGTGGTGCTGGGCGCCATCTACAGCGGCATTGCCACCGCCACCGAAGCTGCCGCGCTGGGTGTGGCCGGGTCGTTGATTCTGGCCAAGATTGAGGGCTCGCTGAACTGGGAGCGTTTCAAGGAAGGGCTGGTCGCCGCCTGCCGCGTGTACTGCATGATCGGCCTCATCCTGGCGGGTGCCGCGTTCCTCACGCTGGCCATGGGCTTCATTGGCCTGCCACGGCACCTGGCCGAGTTCATCGGCGCGCTGCACCTGTCGCCCTTTGCGCTGATGCTACTGCTCATCGTGTTCTTCATTGTGCTGGGCTGCTTCCTGGACGGCATCTCCATGGTGGTGCTGACCATCGCGGTGTTGCTGCCCACGGTGGAGGCTGCAGGCTTTGACCTGGTGTGGTTCGGCATCTTCATCGTGCTGGTGGTCGAGATGGCGCAGATCACGCCGCCTGTGGGCTTCAACCTCTTCGTGTTGCAGGGCATGACGCGGCGCGAAGTGACCTGGATCGCACGCACGGCGCTGCCTCTGTTTGCTCTGATGATCGTTGCGGTCGTGATGACGTACTTCGTGCCGGATGTCGTGCTCTGGCTGCCACGCCAGATGCAGGGCTGACCCCCAGCACCCACGCCTGAAACGTCCGCGCAGGAGTTCCCCATGAAGACCTTGGTGTTGTTGGCTGCGTTCGCCGTGGCCCCGGTGCTGCACGCCCAGACCCAGTGGAAGCTGGCCACGGGCTACCGCGCGGAGTCGTTTCATACCCGCAATCTCGTGCAGTTTGCGCAGGATGTGGAGCGTGCTTCGGCCGGTGCGTTGCACATCGAGGTTCACGCCAACAACGCCTTGTTCAAGCTGAACGAGATCCCCCAGGCCGTGCAGGAGGGCAAGGCCCAGGCGGGAGAGACCATCATGACCAACCTGGTGCGGGACATCCCCATCGCAGGGGCGGATGCCGTGCCCTTTGTGGTGCGCAGCTATGCCGACGCGCGGCGCATGTGGGACGTGCAGCGCCCTTTGATCGAGTCGCACATGGCCAGCAAGGGGCTCAAAGCGTTGTACGCCGTGCCCTGGCCGCCGCAGGGGCTGTTCTCGATCAACCCCGTGCGCTCGTCCGCCGACTTCAAGGGCACGCGCATGCGCACCTACAACCCCGGGACCGTGCGCATTGCCGAACTGCTGGGCGCCACGCCCGTGGATGTGCCCATGGTGGAAGTCAACCAGGCTCTGTCGGCCGGCAAGCTCGATTCCATGATCACCTCAGCCCTCACCGGGGTCGAGAACCAGGTCTGGGGACAGATCAAGCAGTACTACGGCATCAACGCCTGGTTTCCCAAGAACATCGTGTTTGTGAATCAGCAGGCTTTTGACGCACTGCCTGCACCCGCACGCCAGGCGGTGACCAAGGCCGCCGCCGAGGCAGAGACGCGCGGCTGGGCCATGAGCGCTGCGGTGGCCGAAGAGTCGGTGACCGAGCTGCAGCGCAAGGGCATCAAGGTGGATCGTGCGCCAGCGGATTTTGATGCCGAACTCAAGCGCCTGGGCGAACGGTTCTCGCGCGAGTGGGTGCGCTCGGTGGGCAGCGAGGCCAACCAGATCTTCATCCCGTACTACACGCAGCGCTGAACTTTCCTGCACGTCTTTCAGGAGAAGCACCATGCACACGCCCTCGGACACCATCGAGATGTACCTGCGCGCCAAGGATCTCAATCGCCCGCACCTCATCGCGCAAGCCTTTGCCGGTGGCGCGCTGCTGCAGATGGAAATGCTCCAGGGCGACGGGCAGACCCCGGCATGCACCCTGGGCCGCGAGGCCATTGCCGAGACCCTGGTGCGCAACTTTGGCCGCGCCTATGAAAACGCCTACACCTTTTGCCTGACCGATCCCCCGGCACCGGCCCGCACAGACTTTCACTGCCTGTGGCTGTCTGCCATGACGGCCAAGGACAACCGCGCCGTGTGCGTGACTGGCGGCCAATACCACTGGCGATTTGCTCCCGGCAACCGCCTGGCGCAAGAGCTGCGCATCGTGATCGACACCATGCAGACCCTCCCGCCGGTAGACATCTTGCCCGTGATGGCCTGGGCCGCGTCCTTGGCGGGCCCCTGGTGCCCCGTCGAGCTGGCCCTTGCCTCCGCTCCCCCCATTCCTGCCGTGTGGCAGGTCATGCAAAGGCTGGCACCCGCCAGCGTTGCCATGGCCTAGCCACACCGCCACCACCTCTTTCAATTTTTTTTATCTCGGAGCCACTACACCATGACCACCATCACACCCCAAACGCACACCCTACGCTGGCAGTTCTGGATCGACCGGGGCGGTACCTTCACCGATATCGTGGCGAAGCGGCCCGATGGATCGCTGACCACCCACAAATTGTTGTCCGAGAACCCCGAGCAGTACAAGGACGCGGCCGTGGCAGGCATTCGTCACCTGCTGGGCCTGAAGCCTGGCGAGCCCGTCACGCCCGCGCTGGTGGAGTGCGTGAAGATGGGCACCACGGTGGCCACCAACGCGCTGCTGGAGCGCAAGGGCGAGCCCACGCTGCTGGTCACCACACGCGGCTTTCGCGATGCGTTGCGCATCGCGTACCAGAACCGCCCGCGCCTGTTTGACCGCCACATCCAGCTGCCCGAGCTGCTTTACACCGAAGTCATCGAGGCCCGCGAACGCATGGGCGCCCATGGCGATGTGTTGCAGAACCTTGACGAAGCCACCCTGCGGGGTGACCTGCTGGCGGCGTACGGGCGCGGGCTGCGCAGCGTGGCCATTGTGTTCATGCACGGCTATCGCTACACGCAACACGAGCAGGCGGCAAAGCGTGTTGCCAAGGAGGTCGGCTTCACGCAGATCAGCGCCTCGCATGAAACCAGCCCCATGATGAAGTTCGTGAGCCGGGGCGACACCACGGTGGTGGATGCCTACCTGTCTCCCATCCTGCGCCGCTACGTGGAGCAGGTGGCCAGCGAGATGCCGGGCGTCAAGCTGTTCTTCATGCAGTCCTCCGGTGGTCTTACCGACGCAGGCACCTTCCAGGGCAAGGACGCGATCCTCTCCGGCCCCGCAGGCGGCATTGTGGGCATGGCGCGCACGGCGGGCCTGGCCGGACACGAAAAGGTCATCGGCTTTGACATGGGCGGAACGTCCACCGATGTGAGCCACTACGCCGGTGCGTTCGAGCGCGAGTTTGAGACCCACGTGGCCGGTGTGCGCATGCGCGCCCCCATGATGAGCATCCACACGGTGGCGGCTGGCGGTGGCTCGGTGCTGGCCTACGACGGTGCTCGTTTTCGCGTCGGCCCTGAGAGCGCAGGCGCCAATCCAGGCCCGGTGAGCTACCGCCGCGGCGGCCCGCTGGCTGTGACCGATGCCAACGTGATGGTCGGCAAGGTGCAGCCCCGTTACTTCCCCAGTGTGTTCGGCCCCGCAGCCAACGAAACGCTGGACGTCGATGCGGTGCGCGCGCGATTTGAAGAAATTGCTTCGCAGACGCAGCGCAGGCCCGAAGAAGTGGCCGAAGGCTTCATCCAGATTGCCGTGCAGCAGATGGCGAACGCCATCAAGAAGATCAGCGTGGCGCGCGGTTACGACGTGACGCGCTACACCCTGCAGTGTTTTGGTGGCGCCGGTGGGCAGCATGCCTGCCTRGTGGCGGATGCCTTGGGCATGTCGCGCGTATTTGTACACCCGTTGGCTGGGGTGCTCAGCGCCTACGGCATGGGCCTGGCCGACCAGACCGTGATCCGCGAGCAGGCGGTGGAGATGCCGCTGGCGGCTGAATCCCTGCCACTGATCGCTGAGCGCCTGGATACGCTGGGTTCTGCCGCGCAGGCCGAGCTGGAGCGCCAACAGGTCAGTGCGAACCCGGTGCAGGTACGCCACAACGTGCATGTGCGCTACGAGGGCACCGACTCGGCTCTGGTGGTGCCTTTTGGCGACATGGCCAGCATCCAGACGGCCTTTGAGGCCGCCTACCGCCAGCGTTTTGCGTTCCTCATGGCGGGCAAGGGCCTGGTGGTGGAGGCCGTGTCGGTCGAGGCCATGATTGCCGGTGACGCCCCCGCCGAGCCGCGCTTGCCCGTGCACTCGCACCGCAAGCATCCGCAGCGCGAGGTGGTCAAGATGTACTCGGGCGGTGCCTGGCACGATGCGGCCCTGGTGGTGCGCGAGGACCTGCACCCCGGCGACGTGATCCCCGGCCCGGCCATCATTGCCGAGAAGAACACCACCACCGTGGTGGAGCCCGGCTGGTCTGCGCGCCTGACCGACCTGGACCATTTGGTGCTGGACCGCGTGACGGCCCGCAAGGTGCAGCACGCCGCAGGCACCACGGTGGACCCGGTGCTGCTGGAGGTCTTCAACAACCTGTTCATGAACATCGCCGAGCAGATGGGGCTGCAACTGCAGAACACGGCGTATTCGGTCAACATCAAGGAGCGTCTGGACTTCAGCTGTGCGCTGTTCGACGCGGCCGGCAACCTGATCGCCAACGCGCCCCACATGCCCGTGCACCTGGGCAGCATGGGCGAGAGCATCAAGACCGTGATCCGCGAGAACGCGGGCAAGATGCACCCAGGCGATGTGTACATGCTCAACGACCCGTACCACGGTGGCACCCACTTGCCCGATGTGACAGTGATCACCCCGGTGTACGTGGCCGAGGGCAACGAGCCCACGTTTTATGTGGGCAGCCGGGGCCACCATGCGGACATTGGCGGCACCACGCCGGGGTCCATGCCACCGTTCTCCACGCGCATTGATGAAGAAGGCGTGCAGATCAACAACGTGAAGCTGGTGGACCGGGGCATCTTTCTGGAAGAGGAGGTGCGCACCCTGCTGGCCACGGGCGGCGGCACCACGCCGTACCCCAGCCGCAACCCGCAGCAAAACCTGGCTGACCTGCGCGCACAGATCGCTGCGAACGAGAAGGGCGTGCAAGAACTGTCGAAGATGGTGGACCAGTTTGGCCTGGATGTCGTGCAGGCCTACATGCGCCATGTGCAGGACAACGCCGAAGAGTCCGTGCGCCGTGTGATCACGCAGCTCAAGGACGGCAGCTTCACCCTGCCGCTGGACAATGGCGCGCAGATCAGCGTGTCGGTCAAGGTCAATGTGGCCGAGCGCCGTGCGGTCATCGACTTTGCAGGCACCAGTCCGCAGCAGATGAACAACTTCAACGCCCCCCGCGCCGTGTGCATGGCGGCCGTGCTGTATGTGTTCCGCACGCTGGTGGACGAYGACATTCCGCTCAACGCSGGYTGCCTCAAGCCCCTGCAGGTGATCATTCCGCAAGGCTCCATGCTCAACCCCAACCCGCCGGCCTCGGTGGTGKCGGGCAAYGTSGAGACCTCSACCTGCATCACCAACGCGCTGTTTGGCGCSCTGGGCGTGATGGCSGSKAGCCAGCCCACCATGAACAACTTCACCTTCGGCAATGCGCAGTACCAGTACTACGAAACCATTGCCGGTGGCAGCGGTGCGGGCGCGGTGCTGGACGCCTCGGGCCGGGCGGTGCGCGGCTTTGACGGCACCAGCGTGGTCCAGACCCACATGACCAACTCGCGCCTGACCGACCCCGAGGTGCTGGAGTTCCGCTTCCCGGTGGTGCTCGACAGCTACGAGATCCAGCGCGGCTCGGGCGGTGCTGGCCGCTGGGCGGGCGGGGACGGCGGCGTGCGGCGCGTGCGTTTCCTGGAGGCGATGACGGCCAGCATCCTGTCCAACGGGCGACTGAACCCGGCCTTTGGCATGGCGGGCGGCCAGCCCGGCAGGCCTGGTGCCAACCGCGTGCTGCGTGCCAATGGCCAGGTGGAGGAGCTGGGCCACATTGGCGCGGCGCTGATGGAGCCTGGCGATGTGTTCGAGATCGCCACCCCCGGCGGTGGCGGCTTTGGCGAATGTGTCACGTCCTGACGTGATGGCCCGCTGACCCCGGTGGGGCAGGTGTTGTGTGCTCTGAGCCTTTGGGGGCGCACGGTGCATGGCGCTGGCCACCACCGGCTTCCACCCCCGCATGGTGCGGGAAATGAAACAGGAGAACGCTCATGAACTATTTGCCCGCCACTTCCGGGGCGCCTGGCGGCGCCGCCTTCTCCGCCGCACCGGCCGACGCGGAGTTCAGCCGTGCCGTGCCAGACGCTGCCGCACAGAGCCCTGCACCTGCGCGGCACCGCCGGACTCTGAGCGTGGGGCAAAAGCTGGCGGCCAGCTTTGGCATTCTGGGCTTTGCGGTGGCGCTGCTGGGGGCCACCACCTGGCTCACAGGGCAGGACACGAGCCGTCAGGCCACGTTGCTGACCACGGAGCAATTGCCCATCGAACGCACCGTGCGCGACTGGAAAACCCAGTCGGTCTATATCGGCCAGATTGCATTGCGTGCCACGCTGTCGTCCGATGTGTTCCCCCTGGTGGCCGAAATGCGCAATCAGATCGCCGCCGAAGACGCCATGCGTAAGCGCATTGATGAAGCGCTGACCAAGGCGTCTTCCAGCGAGAGCGCGAGGCCGCTGTGGGCACAGGCCCAGGCCGAACGCCAGAAATATGCCGCGCTGCGGGACGCACTGGTGCGAAACGCCCTGGAAGCCAAGATCATCAGCCAGAAAGAGCTGCAGGAGCACGCCGCCGCGTTGACCCAATACCTGCGGTCCATCGACCAGTTGCTTGCAGCGTCCGAACAGTCCTCCCTGAAGGCGGGCGACAGCATGATTGCCGACGCGTCCCGTGCTCAATGGGTCAGCGCCGTGGCCGTGCTGGTGGTGGTGGCGCTGTCGGCGCTGTTTGGCTGGCTGCTGCGGCGCTCCATCGTGCTGCCGCTGCGCCAGGCCTCCGAGGCGGCCGCTGTGGTGGCGCGGGGCGACCTCACAGTGCGTATGCAAACCCAGCGTACCGACGAGATCGGCCAGTTGCTCACGGCGCTGGACAAGATGGTCGAGTCGCTGCACTACGTGGTGACCGAGGTGCGTGACTCGGGCGAATCCATCCATGTGGCCAGCTCCGAAGTGGCCGCGGGCAACACCGACCTGAGCATGCGCACCGAGCACGCGGCCAGCAACCTGCAGCAGACCGCGGCCAGCATTGCCCAGCTGGCGCAGATGGTGGCGGCCAATGCCGACAGCACTCGCCAGGCCAACGCGCTGGCGCTCAACGCCACCGAGGTGGCCAGCAAGGGGGGCGAAGTGGTCCACCAGGTGGTCAAGACCATGGAGGAGATCAATGCTAGCAGCAAGAAGATCGCCGACATCGTGGGCATCATCGATGGCATTGCGTTCCAGACCAACATCCTCGCGCTCAATGCGGCTGTGGAGGCAGCGCGTGCGGGTGAGCAGGGGCGCGGCTTTGCCGTGGTGGCCAGCGAGGTGCGGGGCCTGGCCGGGCGCAGCGCCAATGCGGCGCGCGAGATCAAGGCGCTGATCTCCACCAGCGTGGACAAGGTGAGTGACGGCGCCCGGCTGGTGGTGACCGCAGGTTCCACGATGGGCGACATCGTGCAAAGCGTGGAGCGTGTGACCACGCTGATGTCCGAGATCAACGAGGCCAGCAGCGAGCAGAGCACGCAGATCGGCCAGGTGAGCCAGGCGGTGGACCAACTCGACCACATGACACAGCAGAACGCCGCGTTGGTGGAGCAGGGCGCCGCAGCGGCACAGAGCCTCAAGGACCAGGCCAACCGGCTGGCGGGTGCGATGGGACAGTTTCAACTCACGCGCGCCGCCGCGTGACGGACGTTTCGCTGTAGATCGGGCTGATCTCCATAAAAGAGGGCCTGCGGTGCAGGCCCTTCAAGCGCAAGGCGCTATGAATTTTGAAGAAGCTTACATGCCCGCGTAGTTCGGGCCACCGCCGCCTTCCGGCGTGACCCACACGATGTTCTGTGTGGGGTCCTTGATGTCGCAGGTCTTGCAGTGCACGCAGTTCTGCGCATTGATCTGCAGGCGCTGGGCATCACCGCCCTTGGTCGTGTCGGGCACAAACTCGTACACGCCCGCCGGGCAATAGCGCGCCTCGGGGCCGGCGTATTTGGCCAGGTTGATGTTGACCGGCACGCTCGGGTCCTTGAGCGTGAGGTGGGCGGGCTGGTTCTCTTCGTGGTTCGTGTTGCTGATGAACACGCTGGAGAGGCGGTCAAACGTGAGCTTGCCATCGGGCTTGGGATAGACGATGGGCTTGCACTCGGCGGCGGGCTTCAGGTACGCGTGGTCGGGCTTGTCGCGGTGCAGCGTCCAGGGGATGTGGCCGCGCAGCACGAACTGCTCGAAACCGTTCATCAGCGTGGCCGTGTTCAGGCCGTACTTGAACCAGTTCTTGAAGTTGCGGTCCTTGTTCAGCTCSGTGTRSAGCCAGCTCTTYTCGAASGCKKCSGGGTAGGCSGTSAGCTCGTCGTGCTGGCGGCCKGCCWSCACSGCGWCGWAGGCSGCTTCGGCGGCCAGCATGCCGGTCTTGATGGCGGCGTGGCTGCCCTTGATGCGRCYSACGTTCAGGTAGCCCGCATTGCAGCCCACCAGGGCGCCGCCTGGGAACACGGTCTTGGGCAGGGCGTTGATGCCGCTGGCGTTGATGGCACGTGCACCGTAGGACAGGCGCTTGGCCGTGATCTCGCCCTTCTCATTTTCGAAGTAGTAGCGGACGTTGGGGTGTGTCTTCCAGCGCTGGAACTCCTCGAACGGGCTCAGGTAGGGGTTGGCATAACCCAGCCCCGTGACGAAGCCCAGCGCCACCTTGTTGCCCTCCAGGTGGTACAGGAAGGCGCCGCCGTAGGTGTCGTTCTCCATGGGCCAGCCAGCGGTGTGCATCACAAACCCGGGCTGGTGCTTCTTGGGGTCGATTTCCCAGAGTTCCTTCACGCCAATGCCAAAGCTCTGCGGGTCGCGGTCCTTGTCGAGCTGGTACTTGGCGATCAGCTGCTTGCCCAGGTGGCCGCGTGCGCCTTCGGCAAACACSGTGTAYTTGCCCAGCAGYTCCATGCCGAGCTGGAAGTTTTCGGTGGGCTCGCCATCCTTGCCAATGCCCATGTTGCCGGTGGCCACGCCCTTGACGGAGCCGTTGTCGTTGTAGAGCACTTCAGCGGCCGTAAAGCCGGGGAAGATTTCCACGCCCAGAGCTTCGGCCTGTTCGCCCAGCCACTTGGTCAGGTTGCCCAGGCTGATGATGTAGTTGCCATGGTTCTGCGCAAACGGCGGCAGGAACATGTTGGGCACACGAAAGCCCGATTTTTCAGACAGGAAGATGTAGGCGTCGTCGGTGACGGGCTGGTTCAGGGGCGCGCCGCGCTTTTTCCAGTCGGGGATCAGCTCGGTGAGGGCCTTGGGGTCCATGATGGCGCCCGACAGGATGTGTGCACCGGGTTCGGAGCCTTTTTCGAGCACCACCACCGAGACGTCCTGGCCTTTTTCGGCCGCCAGTTGCTTCAGGCGGATCGCAGTGGCAAGGCCGCCAGGGCCGCCGCCAACGACCACCACGTCGTATTCCATGGATTCGCGGGGGCCGTATTGGGCGAGGATTTCTTCGTTGGTCATGGGCTTCTCGTCGGGCGTTTGATAATGGATTATTTTCTACAGAGCGCCGGCCGCGCCCTGTCTGTCTGGCGACTGATTGTATTCACGGAATATAGACAATCGAACGACCGTTCTATTTTGATCAGTAGGGAGACTCTAAATGGCATACAGCATCGACTTGTCCGGCCGCGTGGCCTTCATCACGGGCGCGTCCAGCGGCCTGGGCGCGCAGTTTGCCCGCACCCTGGCCCGCGCTGGCGCAGGCGTCGTGCTGGCCAGCCGCCGGGTGGAAAAACTCAAGGAGCTGCGCGCGCGCATCGAAGGCGAGGGCGGTGATGCCCATGTGATCGAACTCGATGTGACCGACCACGACTCCATCAAGTCCGCCGTGGCCCATGCCGAGACCGAAATGGGCTCCATCGACATTCTGGTCAACAACTCGGGCGTGAGCACCACGCAGCGCATCCAGGACGTGACGCCCGAGGACTATGACTTCATCTTCGACACCAATGTGAAGGGCGCCTTCTTTGTGGCGCAAGAGGTGGGCAAGCGCATGCTGGCCCGCTCCCGCGGTGCAGCGCCGGGCAGCTTCACCGGCGGTCGCATCATCAATATCGCTTCGATGGCGGSSCTGAAGGTGCTGCCGCAGATCGGCGCCTAYTGCATGAGCAAGGCAGCTGTGGTGCAGATGACCCGGGCGATGGCCCTGGAGTGGGGCCGGTTCGGCATCAACGTGAATGCGATCTGCCCCGGCTACATCGACACGGAAATCAACCACCACCACTGGCAGACCGAGCAGGGCAAGAAGCTCATGGACATGCTGCCGCGCAAGCGCGTGGGCCAGCCGCAGGACCTGGATGCGCTGCTGGTGATGCTGGCCAGTGACCAGAGCCATTTTGTGAATGGCGCGGTGATCGCAGCCGACGACGGCTTCGCGGTCTGATCCCTGGGGCACGAGCGGGTATGAAGATCGAAATCCCTGAGGTCAAGAAGCTGGTCTTTGAGATGCGGTTCCCGGTGCGCTGGGGCGACATGGATGCGATGGGCCATGTCAACAACACCGTGTACTTCCGCTACCTGGAAACCGCGCGCATCGAGTGGATGGTGTCGGTGGGCTGCAACCCCGACCCGCGCGGACAGGGGCCTGTCATCGTCAATGCGTTCTGCAATTTCTACAAGCAGCTCGAATACCCGGCCGACGTGTTGCTCAAGCTCTACGTGAGCGACCCGGGCCGCACCACGTTCGAGACCTGGGGCACGATGGAGCGCGTGGACCAGCCGGGCGTGATATGCGCAGCGGGCGGAGCTACGACGATCTGGGTGGACTTTCCGCAGCAGAAGGCCGCGCCGCTGCCCGACTGGATGCGGACGCTGGTGACTGCCAGCTGACCGTCCGTCCCGTCACTTGAGCCCCGTGGCGGGGGCTGGTGGCTCATTTTTTGGACTATTCGGCCGGTAGCGCACGTGATAAATGCCTTGATTGCTATTAAAAAGATAGTGTTTGGGCGATTTGCACCGGTGGTTTGACGACAGAGTGGAAGGCAAGCCTCTGCGAGCACCCAGCACCCGTGCCACTTCTTCCCTCTGCTGGTGGCCCTGCGGTAGCCAGTGAATACGGCTCCACAGGCACCCAGGCGCGGAGCACTGTGCCCATACCGCCGACCCCATACCGCGCCTTCTCATTCAACCTCCTGTTCTTTTTGTTACCTGTTAGGATGACTTCGGCAACGATAGAAGAAAACGAATAGAGCCGGGGAGGGGACTTCCAACACCGCACCGACGTGCTGCTTTGTGCTTTCTGAATGAATTCAACCATCCCAGCAAGCGCGGCTGCCAGCAGCATCAACAAGGTGACCAATCTGGTCATCGCGTCGGTTCTCTTCATGTTTGGCCTGTACGCCTTTGACGAATGGAGGCAGGTCAAGGACCGTGAAGAGGAGCACATGCAGTCCAACCTGGTGCTGCTGACGCGGACGCTGGACACCTTCTTTCTCTCCAAACGCGCTGGCCTGTTCAGCCTGGCAGAAACCATCGCCATCTCGCCCGGTGGTATCGACAACCTGGCGCTGGCACAGCAACTGCTGACGGACTACCGCAAGCACCGCCCCGAAGTCAGCGAGATATCCCTGAGCGAAATGAACGGCAAGGTGCTGGCCTCGTCCCATGCGGCGGACAGGAACGGCCAACCCGGCCTGGTGGATCAATCCGGCTTTCAAGACTTTGCGCGGGACACTAAGGACCAGCACGACATCTACCTGGGACGACCCCAGCGCGACGCGCAGAGCCAGGACTGGGTGTTCACGCTGCGTTATGTGCTGCGGGATGCGCAAGGCAAGCCCCGGGCGGTGCTGACAGATGTGTTTCCGGTCGATTTTCTGGAGTCGCTCTGGAAAGACGCGCCGCTGGTGCAGCAGCTCACAGTGGGTGTGCTGCGCGATGACGGCTACCTGATGACCCGCTTTCCGGTGCCCGCCACGGTCACCAAGGACGAGGTGTATGGCATGCGTCGGGACGGGGTGCTGGTACGGTATCTCGCGCAGCACCAGTTCCCCCTGCAAGGGCGGGTCGAGGGACCCAATGCGCTGTTGAAGGGGCAGAACTTTATCAACCTGTTCCACCGGCTCGACAGGCTCCCTGCGACCGTCTTTGTCGGGCAGCCCGAGAGTCGGTTCTTTCAGGTCTGGGCCCGCAGCATCGACACTCCCCTGGCGCTCACGGCGCTGTTGCTGGTGTTTATCAAGCTCGTGTCGCTGCGCCTCGCTCGCCGCGAGCACGAAGCCGAGCAGCAGCGGCTGGCGGTGGAAAGGGTGCTGCGTGAGAGCGAGACCGAGCAGCGCTCCCTCATCGACAACCTGATGACGGGTCTGGTCATCCACGATGCGACGGGCGCTGTGGTGCGATGCAACGCCGAGGCCAGTAACCTGCTGGGGCTGAGTTTTGAGCAGATGACCRGCAAGCAGCTGATCGACCCGGCCTGGTCCTTCGTGAACGAGCAGGGGGCCGTCATGCCGGTTTCCGACTACCCCGCCTCCCGGGTGCTTGCGACCCGTGAACCTGTCAACGGGGTGGTGGGAGGCATCGTCCGTGGCAAGGATGCAGGCATCTGCTGGGTGCTGAGCCGGGCCGACCCGTGGTTCACCACCGATGGACAGCTCGACAAGATCGTGGTGACCTTTGTCGACATCACCATGCGGCGCAAGCTGACGTCGCAACTCCAGGACCGCGAACTCAAGTTCCAGGCGCTGTTTGACAACAGCATGGACGCCGTGTTGCTGACCTCGCCCGATGGCACCGTGCTGGCCGTGAACCAGGCGGCTTGCCGGCTGTTTGACTTGAGCGAGGCACAAATCATCGCCCGGGGGCGCATGGGACTGGCTGACCCTGCCGACCCCCGACTGCAGGAGCTGCTGGTACAGCGCCAGCAGAGGGGGCAGGCGGCCGGCCTGCTGACCATGGTCCGGGGTGATGGCAGCCACTTCACCGCCGAGATCAGCTCCAGCATTTATGGCGACAGCGAAGGCCGCCAATACAGCAGCATGATCGTTCGCGACATCACGGAGCGCCTGCGCAGCCAGGCCGAGCTGGAGGCTGCCAATGCACAGATGCGCCGCATCAACGAGCAACTGGCCGAGGTGGCGCACTTTGACATGCTGACGCACCTGCCCAACCGCGTTCTGCTGGCCGACCGGCTTCAGCAGGCCATGGCGCACTGTGTGCGTCGCAACAAGTCGCTGGCGGTGGCGTTTCTGGATCTGGATGGTTTCAAGGACATCAACGACCGGTATGGCCATGCGGCGGGCGACGAGTTTCTGGTGGCGATTGCCAAGCGTCTGCGGTCTGCTCTGCGCGATGGCGACACGCTGGCGCGTATTGGTGGGGACGAGTTTGTGGCCGTCATGACCGACCTGACGGCCGWGCAGGACTGCGAGCCCCTGCTGTTGCGGCTGTTGCAGGTGGCGGCCGAGTCGTTGCTGGTAAGCGGGCAATCCCTGCAGGTGTCAGCCAGCATCGGCGTCACCATCTACCCGCAGGATGGTTCCAGTTCGGAGCAGCTCATCCGCCATGCCGACCAGGCCATGTACCTGGCCAAGCAGGCGGGCAAGAATCGGTTCCACCTGTTTGATGTGGCCAGCGATGCAGCCATCCGGATCAAGCGCGAAAGCCTGGAGCAGATTGCCACCGCCATCGCTCAGCGGGAGCTGGTGCTGTACTACCAGCCCCAGGTCAACATGCAGACAGGTGAGGTGGTGGGGATGGAGGCGCTGGTCCGCTGGTTGCATCCGCAGCGGGGCCTGCTGGCCCCGAGCCAGTTCCTGCCGGTGATTGAAGACCACGACATGGCGATTGCGATTGGCGAGCGGGTGCTGGACATGGCCCTGTCCCAAATGGCGCAGTGGCTGGCGGTGGGGCTGCGCATGCCGGTCAGCGTCAACGTGTTCTCCAAGCAGCTCCAGCAAGAGGACTTTGTGCACAAGCTGCGCCAGGCACTGGCCGCGCATCCCTCGGTGCCTTCGTCGGCGCTGGAGCTGGAGATTGTGGAGACCAGCGCGTTGCAGGACATGGCCCAGGTATCTGGCCTGATGCACGCATGCGCCGAACTGGGCGTGCGGTTTGCTCTGGACGATTTTGGGACCGGTTATTCGTCGCTGACCTACCTGAAAAAGCTGCCTGCAGAGCTGCTCAAGATCGACCAGAGCTTTGTGCGCGACATGCTCGAAGACCGCGACGACCTGGCCATTGTGCAGGGTGTGGTGGGCCTGTCCAAAGCGTTCAACCGCAAGGTGATTGCCGAAGGTGTGGAGACCGTGGACCACGGCCGCATGCTGCTGGCCATGGGCTGTGTGCTGGGCCAGGGCTATGGCATTGCGCGGCCCATGCCCGCGCAGCAGGTACCGGGCTGGCTGGACCAGTGGCAGGCGCAGCAGCCCTGGGTGCGCGAGACCGATACAGACTTGCCGGCCTGAGGTCCTGAGGTCCTGAGGTCATGCGGAGCATCGCGCGGGTATCGGTCCGTTGAGTCGCTGTGGGACGACCTTTATCGTGGGGGCAGGGCAACACATTGCGCCAGAGGCATGCCCTGTGCCTCTGAGGCGCCCAGCAGCAAAAGGCGCTGCAGTTCTGGCAAATAACGGATGGCTGTCTGCGGTGCGCTGTAGCCGTTGCTGTTGTTCAGGCGTTCTTGCATGCGCAGCACAAGACGGCTGGGCAGGTGTTCGATGCTGAGGGTGCGCACACCCGTGTAGAAGGTGGTCTCTATGGTGCCTTCGGTGCCGAAAAAGCCGCCACCCACGCGCGCCGCGCGGCGCCGGCCCTCGAAGGTCGTGGTGATGCGCAGTTTGTCGTCACGGCTGGTACAGCTCCCCTCGAAGGCCGCAGCGCACTCCATGGGCAGCGGATTCTGTTGCACCAGCACTGCCTGCACGGATGGGGTGTGCAGCAGTGCGGGGGGCACGGGCTCCAGGCGTACGCAATCGGCGGTGGGTACGACCTGCCACGCCGTAGCGCCCGGCGAGTCAGGGATTTGCAGGCGCGGGCCTGCAACACCCGCACCGAGGTAGTAAGTGGGCGCCGCCCCCGTGCTGGACTCTTCGCGGAAGAGCGAGGCGGACCGCAACGGCGACAGCGCGCCAGCGGGCACGGCCACAGTCAAAGGGCGAAGGGGCAGCGTGCCCTCCGGTGGCCCAAACCCTGCGGCCTGTACCGCAGGGGCGGCCAGCACCCAAAGCCAGATCGTTCGTGCGGAGCGCATGGTTTGGATCRGGCCGCAGGCTTGGCCTTGGGCACACGGCCCATCAGATAGAACTCTGGGTTGGGCTGCATGCCCGCAAAGCTGGCCATGCGGTTGGACAGGCCAAAGAATGCCGTGATGGCGGCGATGTCCCAGATGTCCTCGTCATCAAAACCATGGGGGTGCAGGGCCTCGAAATCCGTGTCGTCGATCTCGTGGGCGTTCTGGCACACCTTCATGGCGAAGTCGAGCATGGCCCGCTCCCGGGGGCTGATGTCCGCCTTGCGGTAGTTCACCGCCAACTGGTCGGCGATGAGCGGCTTCTTCTCGTAGATGCGCAGGATCGCGCCATGCGCCACCACGCAATACAGGCACTGATTGGCCGCGCTGGTGGTGGTGACGATCATCTCGCGCTCGCCCTTGGTCAGGCTGCCTTCTTCCTTGAGCATGAGCGCGTCGTGGTACGCAAAGAAGGCACGCCATTCCGCTGGTCGGCGGGCAAATGCGAGGAACACGTTGGGGATGAACCCTGCCTTCTCCTGCACTTCAAGAATCCGCGCGCGGATGTCTTCGGGCAGGGTGTTCAGATCAGGGACGGGGTAGCGGCTCACGGCAGTCTCCTCGGTTTTTGTGTGGGGTGGATAACGGATGCAAGTATCAGGGATGCCATTGTGTTGCCCGCACGGGGGCATGGGCCGGCGCGGCCGAACTGCCAGCCAGCGCGTAGGACAACTGTGTCGCTGCAGCGATCACGGTGTGYGCCAGCGCTTCGAGCTTTTCGGCGGGCAAACGCGAGGCCGGGCCTGAGATGCACACCGAGCCCATGAGCCGCCAGTGCATGCCAAACACCGGCGCCGACACGGTGGCCACGCCCTGTTCCCGTTCACCAATCGACCAGTGGTAGCCCTTCTTGCGGATCTCTTCATAGGCCTTGCCCGGCTCGCCCGAAAACGCCAGGATCACGCGGCCCGGCGAGCCCTTGTCCAGCGGCAGTCCTTCGCCCATGCGGGCGTGGTGGCGCAGCGCCTGCGGGCCTTCCACACGGACAAGGCAGGTGCGCACATTGCCTTCACGCACGTAAAACGCAGCGCTTTCGCCGGTGGCAAGGGTCAGTTCACGCAGCGCGGGCTCCAGCACGTTCTGCACGTCAAAGCCTGCCTGGTAGCGCGCACCCAGCCAGCCTGCGGCCGGGCCCAGGCGCCAGTCGCCGTCTTCGCGCTGCACCATGAACCCGGACTGCGCCAGCGTGCGGGCCAGGCGCAGTACGGTGGTCTTGTGAAGGCTGCAGCGGCGGCTCAGCTCTGCCAGGGACAGGCTGGACTCGCCCAGCGCAAAGGCCTCCAGCACCTGCAGCGCACGCGTCACGGCGATCACGCCACCGGTGTCCTTGGTCGCCGCATCGGTCGGCCCGTCTGCGCTTTTATCGGCCCCGGCAGTGGTGGCATTTGGCTGGGTGGCCTTGCGCGGGGCAGGGCGCGCGGGCGACGAGTGTGGGTTGCTCATGGCGCAATTCGTTTCATTGTGTGCAACTGCATTGTATGGGTTGAAACGCGTGCGTACATTCGCACACCACGGCGCCAGGCCCGAACAGGCCCTTGCAGACCGGCGTGACGAACCACCATAACGGAGACAAATCCATGACCGCTTTTTCATCGCTTTCACGTTCTTTGAGTGCGCGCCTGTGCGCCGCTTTCCTGGGCCTTGCGGCCGTGGCCGTGCCCCACGGCGCTGCGCAGGCGCAGACGGCCTACCCCGCCAAGGCCATCCGCCTGATTGTTCCGTTCCCCCCAGGCGGGGGCACCGACATGATCGCCCGCGCCGTGGCGCAGAAGATGGCCGACCAGAACAAGTGGAGCGTGATCGTGGACAACCGCCCCGGCGCCGGTGGCAACCTGGGGGTGGACGCTGTGGCCAAGGCCGACCCGGACGGCTACACGCTGGTGATGGGGCAGACCAGCAACCTCGCCATCAACCCCACGCTGTACAAGAAGCTGCCCTACGACCCGCTCAAGGACCTGGCGCCGGTGGCGCTGGTGTCGTCCTCGCCCATCGTGATGGCGGTGCCGGTCAATTCGCGCTTCAAGACCTTTGCCGATGTGGTGGCTGCCTCCAAGGGCAAGCCTGATGCCCTGACGCTGGGCTATTCGGGCAACGGCACCGTGGCCCATCTGGCCGGGGAACTGGCAGAGAACGCTGCTGGCATCCAGTTGCGCCACATCCCTTACAAGGGCGCGGCCCAGGCCATGACGGACCTGATGGGCGGGCAGATTGATCTGTACATGTCGTCCGTGCCCACGCTGCTGGGCCATGTGCGCAATGGCAAGCTCAAGGTCATAGCCATCACCTCGGCCCAGCGCTCGGCGCAGCTGCCGGATGTGCCCACGCTGGCGGAGTCCGGGTTCAAGGGCTTTGAGGCCGTGACCTGGTTCGGAGTGCTGGCCCCAGCCGGTACGCCCGCAGCCATCGTGGCGCAGCTGAACAAGGCCATCAACCAGGCCCTCAAGCAACCGGACGTGGCGGACAAGCTGCGCTCTGAAGGCGGCGACATCCTCGGGGGCACGTCCGAGCAGTTTGCGGCGCTGCTGCGCACCGAAGTGCCCCGCTGGTCCAAGATCGTGAAGGACTCTGGCGCCAGCCTGGACTGATCGAGCCGCCACGTTCATCCCCCGCTGACTGCCCGTCGCCATGACCCGCGATCGCCTTGTCACGCCCGTACCGTTCTCGCTGGGAACGACGGCGCCCCGTACCGCACTGCCTGCGGCGGCGTGCGACTGCCACGTGCATGTGTACGACCAGCGCTTTCCTGCTGCGCCCGGCGCCAGGCTGTTGCCGCCCGATGCGTTGGCCAGCGACTACCGCGCGCTGCAGCGGCGCCTGGGCACCGAGCGCACGGTGCTGGTC
>NZ_JBGFFF010000093.1:0-18965 GCF_056175785.1 Acidovorax sp. LjRoot204 | reverse complement strand
CTTCAATTTCTCCATGGGCGGATTATGACCCTTTGGGAAATCACAAATCAATACCCAACGGAAAATTTCAATATTTCCCGCTGGGTTGGATCATTGAGTGCATGAAAACAGTTGACGAAACCCGGCGCTTGCGGCTGGACATGCTGCTGGACAAGTACGGCTCTTTCGCCAAACTGAATGAAGCCCTGGGCTGGACAAGAACCGACTCCAGACTGAGTCGCATCAAGAACCAGAACCAGCGCACCGACCGCGACGGCAAGGTGTTCCAAATGGGCTCACCAATGGCAAGAGCCATTGAAACCGAGCTGGGCCTTCCCGTTGGCTGGATGGACACACCACCTACGTACGCAGAGATTCAAGGCGGCGACGATCCACGCGCCAAGGTGCTGCAGATTATGGAAAGCATTCCGGCCGATCAGTGGGCCACCGCCGTGAGGTTGCTAGATGCACTTACGCAACCAGCGCCACACAAAAACGGCACCACCGGCCAATGAAGCACTGTGGCAGAGTCACTGCCAACCACCCATCCCAACAGCGGAACACTGCGACAGTCCACCCGCGTTACTCGGTCACACGAAACGGTGTTGCGACCCGAAGTGAACCCAGGCTTTAAACCAGTGAAACTGAATCAGCGCTGAGCACCACGGGCCATGGAGTCAGCGTAGTTCTTGTCGCACTGATACTGCAAGTGCGGGTTTGCGCCCGCCAGCTGCTCGCACGCCCGCCTTGCAGCGCGGGCCTCGCCCTCGTGCTTTGGAATCGAAGCGCCGTATGCGAGAAAGAGCAGCACCAGGGCAATGGGGCCCCACAGCCACCACTTAACCGACTTCTTCGCAGGCGCAGCCTGCACGCTTAGCGGCACGCCGCCGTCATTGGGCGCACCACACTTTGGACACGCAGCCGCCCGGTCACTCATTTCGCTCTTGCATTCCGAACACGTTACCAACGCCATAACCCCTCCTCCATGGTGATTTCTTGGCTCGCAGGATTGCCAGAACGAGCATGACGCACGGTACGGGAAATAAAAAGCCGGAACAATTGCCCAAAGGGTATTGACGATTAAAACCCATTGGGTAATACTTTCCTCCACGCGCCACCCCGGCGCCCTGGAGGAACGATGCAGACTACCCACGCAGAGCACAGACAGCAGACAGCGCAGGCCACGGCGCTGTGCGTTGATTGCGCGCATCAGATTGATCTGGGCAACGTGGGTTTGCCACGCATCTGCGTGCTGCCAGCCAACACTGGCATCGACGTAGTCACCGGCGGCGCCGCCTGGCTGCCTTGCACGCTGGCGCGTGCTGCCGACAACATCCACTGCGGACCAACGGGACGGGGGTTCACGGCACGGACGGCCCACCACCAGCAGAAAGCACAGCAGCCACGAAGCTGGTGGCAGTCAATCCGCAACGTGCTTTTTCCATTCGCCCGTGCGGTGCAGCCGGTCGATCTCTCGAATGATGCGGGCGTTCAGGTAGGCCAGGTCTCCGTCGATGCGAAACCTCTCGCAGTTGCAGGTTTCGCAGTGCAGCGCGACCTGGGGCGGAGTGCCTTCGTAGCGGTCCCCAAGGATGCGCTCGTAAACGAGGCGCGTGTCACAGCTTGCACAGAAGCCGACAACGGTTTCGGGAAGGTCTGACGTGGAATCCCAGCGCCAGACCACCCCCATAAAACTCAGCTGGTTGAACCGCCAGGTGCTGTCCTTCCTGTTGCGCAGATGGCTCCGCGCCAGAAGCCACCAAGCAATGGCGGCCAACAGGCTCACCAGATATGCGGACCAGTTAGGCCATTGGGACTGGGCCATCAAGTGCGTCCACAGCGACCCCGACGCATTCTGGACCCATGACCACAACGGGCTGAGCCACCCCATCAACCACAGAAAAGCCGCGCCTCCCAGCGCGGTACCGATGGCGCCTGCCGCGCCCTTGCCCAGCTCGCCCAGCCAACCACCACTTTCTGATGCCATGCCCAACCCCTCCGTTGAGGCAAAGCATAGCAACGAGTCACAGCCATGACCATGCAAACCCTGCGCCCCATCCGCCTCTACGCCGTGCGCGTAGGCAAGGCCCAGCACCACGTGTGGGCCACCAGCGAATGCCACGCCATTGCCGAGGCCCACGGCATGGGCCTGCCCGCCTCCAGCGCGCGGAGGATTGCATGACCACCCGCCCGCAACCCATGCGCAAGCCCACCGCGCTGCCCACCCTGCGCAGCCAAAACGCCGACGCCGCCTGGACCGCTGGCTGGTGGTACGGCCTGGTCATCGGCCTGTTTCTGGGCACAGCCTTCGCCGTGCTGGTGGGGTGGCTCAAATGACCACCCACCCCCTTACCGACCGCCGCGCCCGCCCGCGCACCGGCAGCCACACGGCGCCCACCCACCGCGCCTGCGCCGCCAACGCCTGCCGCCAGGGCCACAAGGCCTGCCCCACGCCCCAGGCCTGCGAAGTGACTGACGAACCACCAGCCACCGGCGCCGAGCTGCTGGGCATTGCCCTGTGGGGCGCGTGCTTCGGGCTTGCCATCGTTGGCGCACTGGTTTTGTGCGCTGGCGCTTGATGCGCTTGCGCTGGTAGCTATCAATTTCATAACACACAAGGACGCCATGAAATCCTTTGCCCACCTCCTGAACGAAATCAACGAAGGCAGCACGCACGCCGCGCTGACCAGCGACTTGGCCGAGCTGCTGCGCACCGTGCAGGTCACCGGCCGCTCGGGCAAGTTGACGCTGACCATCAAGGTCGTGCCCGCCGTGCGCAACACCAGCGGCGGCGACATCGACCGCGTGAACATCACCGTGGACCGCACGCTGGCCCTGCCCAAGCCCGAGACACCCACGGACTTCTTCTACCTCACCGAAGACGGTGAAACCACCCGCAACCACCCGCGCCAGCAATCGCTGGAGCTGCGCGAAGTCGCCACCACCACCCCACCCGCTCAATTCAAGGAGGCCTGAGCACCATGGACAAAACCACCAACACCCTCGGCGTGATCAGCACCGACGACGCACCCGAGGCGCTGAGCATTGCCGAGAAACTGGCCGCCAACGTGGCCGGCGCCCTGGCGCCCCGCACCATCGACGGCGCCACCATGATGACGCTGCCCGACGGCTACCACCTGACAGACATCACCGCCACCATCGAAGCCGCACAGCCCCACCGCCGCCGCGCGCAGGGCCATGTCAACCTGGGTGACGTGCACAGCCTGCTGGCCTACTGCGCCGACCAGGTAGCGCAGGAGCGCGGCTACATCTACGCCGACCCCGACGCCCGCACYATCACCGCCGTCTTCAACGACCAGCGCAGCACCCTGGCACCCGGCTGGCGCGACCACCGCGCCACCTTTGCCGCCATGTATACGCCCGAGTTCAAGAAGTGGCTGGACAAGAACACGGTCAACATGGGCCAGACCGAGTTTGCCGAGTTCATCGAAGACAACCTGGCAGACATCCAGGGCGACCAGGCGCAGAACCTGCTGACCGTGGCCACCACCATCCAGGCCACCAACGGCATCAACTTCAGCAGCGCCCGCCGCCTGCAAGACGGCCAGACCCAGCTCACCTACAACGAAGTCATCAACGCCACAGCGGGTGCCGACGGCACGCTGAAGATCCCGCAGACCTTTGCCCTGGGCCTGCGCATCTTCAAGAACGGCGAAGGCTACAAGCTCACCGCCCGCCTCAAGTACCGCATCCACAGCGGCAGCGTCAAGTTTTGGTACGAGCTGGAGCGCCCCGAGCGCGCCGTGGAAGACGCCTTCACCGGCTACGTGAACACCGTGCGCGAGAAGAGCGGCTACACGGTGCTGATCGGCAAGGCATAAGCGCCAGCCGCTATCAATTCAGCAGCACGCAGGAGCCCACCATGCACCACACCGGCACCCTCTTCATGGGCAGGCAGCGCCCCACCGTGGACAAAGACAGCGACGGCGCATTCCGCCTGGAGCTGGTGCTGGTGGACAACCAGGGCCGCCACCCCCGCAGCGGCAAAGAGATCAAGGAAGGCTACCGCGTGCAGTGGACCGGCCCCGAGGCGCAAGCCTTTTGGGACGCCCACAAAGCCGACCTGACCCCGGGCGCCCCGCTGCATGTGGAGCTGGAGCGCCTGCGCGCCCACCCCGGCCCGCAGACCCGCCCGCCCCTGCCCGAGCTGCGCGGCTACGTCGTGCGCCTGCAGCTGGCACCCCGCCGCGCGACCAGCGCGCCCACCACCACCGAGGCGGCTACCCCCTGACCACCCCAAGGAACCACCATGGCATCCCCCATCAAGACCCTCAAAGCCGTAGCCCAACCCCAGGCTGCAACACCCGAACCGCAGGCCGCCCAGCAGCCCTACCCCGTCACCCTGCTGTCTGACGCCGCCCACACCATCCTGCAGCGCGGGGTGGAGCGCGACACCGGCGGCGCCAGYCAGCCGCAAGAACGCAGCATGGCCGCCACCGTGGCCGCATTCAACGCCATCGAGGGCACCAACCTGGACGAGCGCCAGGGCTGGGCCTTCATGCAGACCCTGAAGCTGGTGCGCGCCGCCAACACCGCCCGCAACGGCCGGTTCAACCCCGACGACTACCAGGACGGCGCCGCCTATGCCGCGCTGGGCGCCGAGGCTGCACAGAAGTCGAACACCTGAGCAAGAGCCACAGCCATGCGAACGCTTGAACAGATGAAGGACAACGCCCAGCGCCAGCTGGACGGTATGACGGTCAACCGCGACCTGATGGCGAAGGATGTGCTGTGGCTGGCAGACACCGTAAAGCGCCTGGAGTATCTGGTGAAGACGCAACCGGCTTCCCCCAGCAAGAGCCGGTTTGGTTCCRCTTTTGACGAAATCTTTGGCAGCGGGAGCAAGGCAGCATGACCCCCTCCCATTGGCTAGTCACCGCCCACGGCGCCGACCAACCCATCAGCGGCCCCGCCGCAATGCTGGGCACTATGCCCACCATCGAGGTCATCGCCCACAGTCTGGCGCAGATCAACCGCTTCACCGGCCACGCCGTGCGCCCCTACAGCGTGGCCGAGCACAGCCTGCTGGTGTGCGACATCGTGGCGGGCATGGGCCTGGGCGTTGCCGCCCAGCGCGCCGCCCTGATGCACGACGCGCACGAATGCCTGTGCGGCGACGTGGCCAGCCCCATCAAGTGGGCGCTGGGCACCGCCTGGCTGACGCTGGAGAACCCGCTGGCCCTGCTGATGCGCAAGCACTACGGCCTACACGCCACCTACACCGGCTGGCGCGACGCCATCAAGCACGCCGACCTGACAGCCCTGGCCACCGAGCGCCGCGACCTCACCCGCTTCGACCCCACCACCAACGCCCCCTGGCCCATCCTGGACACCCCCGGCGCCGAGGTGCACCCCATGGACGCCGTGGACCTGAACAGCCCCGTGCGCGTGGCCATGAGCTGGCGGCACCACCGGGATGCGTTTGTGGAGCGGTACCAGACACTGACGGCGCAGTGCAGCGCGCGGGGCGAGGTGGTGGCATGAGCACCAACACCAGCATCGAGTGGTGCGACCACACCTTCAACCCGTGGGAAGGCTGCCAGAAAACGAGCCCGGGCTGTGATCACTGCTACGCCGAGCTGCGCAATGCACGCTTCGGCGGCGGCGTAGCTATCAACTTTGGCCCAGGCGCACCCCGCCGCCGCACCAGCGCCGCAAACTGGGCGCTGCCCAAGCGCTGGAACGCTCAGGCCGACGCCTTCATGGCCCAGCACGGCCGCCGCCAGCGCGTGTTCTGCGCATCGCTGGCCGATGTGTTCGACAACGCGGTGGACCCACAGTGGCGCGCCGACCTGTTCGAGCTGATCCGGGCCACACCCAATCTGGATTGGCTGCTGCTGACCAAACGCATCGGCAACGCTGCAGCCATGATCGAGGCTGCGTTAGCCAACATGGATATCGGCTACTCGGTCCCATTTGCGGCTTGGCCATGGCCCAACGTCTGGATTGGCGCCACGGTGGTCAACCAGCAAGAGGCCGACCGCGACATTCCCAAGCTGCTGGCCGTGCCTGCGCGCGTGCGGTTTTTGAGCATGGAGCCGTTGCAGGGCTTGGTCAACATCAGCGACATCCCAGACCCGGCTGGCGCTATCTGCCTCAAGCCCTTGGCCGGTTTGCGCTGGAAGCCAATCGCAGGCCCCGTGCCCGGGTGCACCCCGGAGAGCCACCCAAAGATCGACTGGGTCATTGTCGGCGGCGAGAGCGGCCCCCGCGCCCGCCCAATGCACCCCGACTGGGCCTGCAGCCTGCGCACCCAGTGCCTGCGCGCGGGCGTACCGTTTCTGTTCAAGCAATGGGGGGAATGGAAACCCATCAGCCAGATGGATGAGGCCGAGCACAGCGCGCTCTACAAATCCAACGCGATCGCCAAGCCGCAYGAAGACCAGGGCAACTTGGACGATATCTACGGCCGCAAGTGCACCGTGCCAACCACCATCCTCCACGCAGATGGATCGACGCACGACATCACCGAGCCCAGGGCCTTCCAGCAGGACACCGGGGCCATGCAGATTTTCCGTGTCGGCAAGAAAGCCGCTGGCCGCCAGCTTGGTGGCATCTCCTGGGACGGGTTCCCATCATGACCCACCCCACCCCCGAACCCGGCAGCTACGAAGCCCGCCACCCCACACCGGTGCAAAAAAGCGCCGCCACCCGCGCCGCCAACGCAGCCCGCCGCCGCGCCCAGGCAGAGCGCGTAGACCGCGAAGCGCGCGAGCGCAGCGAGTTTCTGAAAAGCCCGCACTACCGCTGCCCCGAGCTGGGCCGCAACCCCGGGCTCACCGACGCCCGCTTTGCCGCCTACCGCCTGCCCAGCCGCATGGGCAACCGCCTGCACTTCCCCGATGGACGCGTGGAGACGATCAAGCCATGAACGATGCCAACCACCAACCCGTGCTGCCCCGAGTCTGGACCACCGACCCCCCCCGAGGAATGGGCCCTTATTACCACTTCATTCGTGGCCTGCAAAAGAAAGACGTCCTGCTTTGCTGTACCAAGGAAGAGGCCCACCTAATCGCCGCCGCCCCAGAGCTACTGGCAGCACTGCAACTCACAGTCGCCCACTGGACCAGCCAATTTGAAAGGCGCGGACATGCAGCCCCCGACTGGTGCAAACAAGCTCGCGCAGCTATCACCAAGGCCACTGAGGGGCAGCCATGACCCGCAAGCGCACCAACACACCCATGGTCTACAGCAAGATGCACGAGCTGCTGGCCAGTCCCAGCCAGCCCATGCCCATCGAGAACCGGCGCCACCAGCGCATGCGCCTGGCCGATGCGCTGCATGAGCTGATGCACGCACCCGCGCCCGGCAACAACTGCTGGCGCGTCATCAGCGACGCCATCAACCTGACCGAAACGCTGGTACTGCACGGCGAGGCACCCATCACCGACCCCGCCACCGGCAAGGTCGTAGCCAGCCACTGGCGCGGCTGCGATGGCGCACCCGTGGAGATTGGCGATGCCAGCGGCCTGCTGCCAGACGCCGTCGCCGCCATGGCCAAGGCAGGCCAGCGCATGCTGGACGGCAAGCCCATGCGCCTGGACGGCCCCGGCATCGAGGCCGTGCGCGCCGTCACAGACGACTACCTGACCGCGCTGGACGCTCTGCCCGCCCGGACCATGGTGCGCTGCCACCGCTCCACCGAAAAGCGCACCCGCGAAATCTTCAACCGCATCGACCGCCTGCCTGACGGCGTGCACGTCATGGCTATCTGACCAACCACCCACTCACCACACCACCGAGGCACCCACCATGTACATCAAAACCCTCAACATCACCCTGCTACAGCCCGAGGCGCCCCATGCCGCCCACATTGGGATGGAGCAAGTGCTGCAGACCCTGCAGCGCGTTGCCGACGGCGGTACCAGCCTGCGCGCCGTGGCTGCGCCATCTGCCCCTGCACCGGTAGCCACCACCGCACCGACGCCACCCGCACCCGGCCAGCCATGGCCCGGCCAGGGCGGCATCTACATCTGCACCCTGCCCGCCCAGTTCGGCCTGCCCGCGCGCCACCTGGTGGTGGGCACCAACGAGGCCGAAGAACTGACCTGGGGCCCATACGGCGAAGAGGCCGCAGGCGCCACCAGCCAGACCGATGGCCGCGCCAACACCGCCGCCTTGACCTCCAGCGGCAAAGGCCATCCCGCTGCCATCTGGGCCAACCAATACACCGAAGACGGCTACGCCGACTACTACCTGCCCAGCCGTATCGAACTGCTGATGTGCTACCTGCACGCACCGCAGGCGTTCAAGACCTCGGGCTGGTACTGGAGCAGCTCGCAGTACTCGCGCTACGGCGCCTGGTGCCAGGGCTTCGAGTACGGCGGCAGCCACGCCGACAACAAGGACTACGAGTTCCGCGCCCGTCCTGTCCGCAGCATTCAACTTTAGCCCTTCACCCCTTCACCACTTTCACCCACCCACCACCGGCGCGCAGCGCCGGTCCGACGCAAATTTTTGAAAGGTAGCACCCCATGCGCACCATCACCCTCCCCCTGTTTGGCGCCCTCCTTACCGCCCACGGCGGCCACTTTGGCGCCATCTTGCGCGGCGCAGCCGCCGACGGCAGCGAAGACTTTGCCCTGATCGTGGCCGAGCAGTCGGCCGAGATTGAAGACACCGTTTGGTCTGAGGACTACACCACCATCGCAGGCGCTGACAGCAAGACAGACGGCCGCGCCAACACCGAGGCCATGGCCGCAGCAGGCCTGCAGCTGGCCCAGCGCATCAAGGCCCTGGACCTGGGCGGCCATACCGACTGGTACCTGCCCGCCGCCGCAGAGCTGCGCGCCCTGTCGGTCACGGTGCCCGAGCTGTTCCAGCAGAAGGACTGGTACTGGAGCAGCTCGCAGTACTCGCGCAGCCACGCCTGGTGCCAGGACTTCGAGTACGGCCACAGCTACGCCCACGGCAAGGACTACGAGTTCCGCGCCCGTCCTGTCCGCAGAGTTCAACTTCAAGCCTTGAACACTTAAGCCCTCCCGATCAACACCACGGCGCGTAGCGCCGTCCGCGCGATTTTTTTGGCCCACAAGACCCCGCTTTGCACCCATGTCTCTCGCCACCGACCTCGAAATCCACAAACAAGGCACCGCCCTGCTGGACCTGTGCGCCGACGTGCAGGCCCGCATACCCCGCGCGTTTCGCGCGTCCATGGGGTACCGCATTTCGGATGAGTGTGTAGAGATACTGGTGCTGATCGGCCGCGCCAACGCCGCCCGCCAGCCGCAAGACCGGGCCACCCACCTGGAACAGCTACTGGAGCGCCTGCAGGTAGCGCAGATCCTGCTGCGCACCGCGCACGCCAAGCGGCTGATCGCCACCAAGTTGTGGGCCACCAGCATCGAGCTGACCGACACCATCGGCAAGATGGCCAACGGCTGGCTTAAGTCCGCCCGGGCACGCGTCACCAGCGGCCCGGCCAGCGATGGCACCACCCCTGCCACCGCCACATCGTCGGCAGAGCCACAGGGCTACACGCCCGGCCTGTTCGACAACACCGCCGCAGCGCCTGCAGCATGACCGCCAAGGCCGCCATGCCCGTGCGCTTTATGAATCTGGTCGAGCCGCTGGGCGCCTGCACACCCGCAGGCCCCACCGCCAGGCGCACCACGGATACCACCGCGCGGTACACCAGCGCGGCCCGGTCCGGCGCAGTTTCCCCGCTGATCGGCGCAAGCCTTCGGCGGGGCGACGTAGATAGCTCGACGCTTCGCAGTACTCGCGCAACAACGCCTGGTGCCAGGACTTCGAGTACGGCAACAGCAACGCCAACAACAAGGACAACGAGTTCCGCGCCCGTCCTGTCCGCAGATTCATGCCCAACACAGGGGCTTCAGCGCACGTCAGTTAGGAACAAACCACTGACCGTTCGCGCCCATTTCATAAACGACTGCCGTCGCAGCGTGTGCACGCAGCGCAAGGATGCCATTCACCGCGTCGGCACGGTTGTGATAACCCTCGCCGCCGATAGCGATGGACTTGCCATTTGCAGCAATGAAACGCCAGTACCACTGCTGGTTGTCAGGCGACTTGAAAAGCTCGAACTTCATGCCACAACTCCTATGAAAACTCCATTGAGTCAGCCGCCAGTGGAAAACGCAACAAAAGAAGCGCCAACACCCACCCTCAACACCCTCCTGCAGGCCTACATCGACTGCCGCCAGCACAAGCGCAACACCGCCAGCGCACGCGAGTTCGAGCAGCACCTGGAGCGAAACCTGTGCGACCTGCACGCCGAGCTGCTGGACGGCAGCTACCGGCCTGGCCGCAGCATCTGCTTTGCCATCACCCGCCCCAAGCCACGCGAGGTGTGGGCCGCGCAATTCCGCGACCGCATCGTGCACCACCTGCTGTACAACCACATCGGCCCGCGCTTCGAGGTCTCTTTCGTGGCCGATTCCTGCGCGTGCATCCCTGGCCGGGGCACCCTATACGGCGCCCAGCGACTTGAGGCCCAGGTGCGCAGTTGCACCCAGAACTGGGCCTACCCCGCCTTCTATCTGAAGTGCGACTGCGCCAACTTCTTCGTCAGCATCCGTAAGCCCATACTGCTGCAGCGCCTGGCCGCCCGCATCCCTGAGCCCTGGTGGCTGGCCCTGGCCACCACCATCCTGATGCACGACCCGCGCAACGACGTGGAAGTGCACGGCAAGACCAGCACCCTGCGCCGCGTGCCCGCGCATAAGAGCCTGTTCAACGCGTCGGCCGACACCGGCCTGCCCATCGGCAACCTGAGCAGCCAGTTCTTCGCCAACGTGTTGCTTGACGGCCTGGACCAGTACGCAAAGCACCAGCTGCGCGCGCCGCACTACGTGCGCTATGTGGATGACTTTGTGCTGCTGCACCCCGATGCCCAGTGGCTCAGCGCCGCGCTGCGCGACATCACTGCCTGGCTGCCCGCCCACCTGGGCGTGCACCTGAACCCCAGCAAAACCATCCTGCAGCCGGTGGACCGGGGTATCGACTTCGTGGGCCAGGTCATCAAGCCCTGGCGCCGCACCACCCGCCGCCGCACCCTGGCCAGCGCCCTGCAGCGCATCGAGCATCTGCCAGCGGCCGAGGTCTTCAGCGCAGGCAACAGCTACCTGGGCCTGGTGCGCCAGGCCAGCCACAGCCACAAGGAGCGGGCGGCAGTGTGCCGGGCGCTGCTCAAGCGTGGGCACGCGGTGGAGGGGATGAATTTGAGCAAGGCATTCAGGAGGAATGAGGCATGACCGATACAACCACCACCACATTCCCACCCGAAAAGCTGCTCACCCCCGGCACCCCCATGGTGCTGGACCTGCCGGGCGTGGCCACCACGCTGTGCGTATCCGTCTCCACCGTGCAGCAGATGGTGCGCGAGGGCCACTTCCCCGAGCCGCGCCAGCTGTCAGGCCGCCGCGTGGGCTGGCTGGCCATTGAGGTGGCCACCTGGGCGGCGTCGCGCCCCAAGTCCACCCAGCTTCCACCACCCAACACGGGCGCCCGCAAGCCCCGGGCTACACAGGCAGCGGCGCAGGCTGCGTGACGATGGACTCCAGCCGCGCATCGAGTGCGGCCAGCCACTGCACACGCTCCTTGTCGTAGCGGTAAAGGTTGTAGTCACCCGCCACCCCAGGCACTACGTGCCCCAGGATGGCCTCGCCGATTTCATGCGGGCAGCCCATGGCCGCCAGCATGGTGCGGCCGGTGCGGCGCAGGTCATGGGGCGACCAGTGGGTGACAGTCAAACGCTCGCGCACGTGGTCTGGCCGGGTTTTGCAATAAGGCTGCCGATAGTGCACCTTGCTCTGCATGTACGCCTGGGTTTGCGGCCCCACCACCCCAGCGCGCGACACGCTGGGGAATAGCCAGTCACCATCACCAGCCATCAGCCGCCGCACGATGGCGGCCGCGCGACCAAACAGGGGCACACGCAAGTCCACCGCATCCTCGATGTTCCTGTTTTTGGTCAGCCCTTTGGGCATGGTCCACCACAGCACACCGCCCTCATCCCGCACAAACTCGCGCCGCAGCTGCACGATCTCTGCCCCGCGCGTGCAGGTCCACAGCTGCAGCATCAGAAAGTCCTGCACCTGCTGGCTGAACAGGTGCATGTTGCCGGCCACCAGGCCGCGCACCTCGGCATCCGTCAGCACACGCTTGCCGGTGCCCTTGTGTACGCCGTCGCGCTTGGCGCCCTTGCTGCGCAGCTTGCGGGCCAGCACCTGGCGCCACCAGTTGGGCAGATCCTCAGGAATGCGCCCCGCGTCCATGGCGTAGTCCCAGGCCGCCCCCAGCTCTGTTCTGACCGAGTTGGCCAGCACAGGCCGGTCAGACAGGCTGGTGATGAGGTCGAAGGCGAAACGCCGGGTAACTTCGGCAACCGGCAGGGCCTGGTGCTGCAGCGTAGCTTTTTCGAGCCGCTGGCGCACCGCCCTGGCGCCCTTGGCCTCGCGCTGCACATCCATGTACCCCGTGGCGTAGTCGCGCACCAGGTCGCCCAGGGTGTAAACAGCCGGGGCTGGCGGTACCGCCGTGGCGCGCTTCTTGCGGCTGGCCTGGGGGTCGCCGCCACCGTCACGCACCGCGCGCAGTTCAGACCACCGGGTAGCAGCCTCCACAGGCGGCATCTCTGGCCAGTAGCCCAAGCGCACCTGTTTCATTTGACCGGTGTCAGGGTGTTTGTAACGATACGTCCACGTTTTGCGGCTTGCTGACGCCACAAGCCGCAAGCCTTTGCACCCATCAACGACAATATAAGAACCAGGCTGCAAAGCCTTTGCGGCCCTCGCGTCAAACTGCATTCGCCACCCCTAGGAAGAGCGGGCAGCGCAGGTTTCAAAAAACCTACGCCAAACCTACGCCGAGGCGGCAAGTGTAGCCACATTCAGCCAAGCGCAGACACCAAGAGCCACAACAAAGAGCGCGGCAGAGTGAGCGAAAAAATGCAATTAAATCAAGGTTTTGCGGCGAAATTGCCTTGGATATCAATGAGTTATGAAGGTTGAACAAACGATGAATATCGTTATCCTTGACGATTACCAGGATGCAGTGCGCAAGCTGCATTGCGCCTCTCGGCTCGACGCATACACCGCCAAGGTGTACACCAACACAGTCAAAGGGCTGGGGCAGCTTTCGGTGCGACTCAAAGACGCCGACATCATTGTGCTGATCCGCGAACGGACCCAGATCACACGCCAACTGGTTGAAAAGCTCCCGCGGCTCAAGCTCATTGCCCAAACTGGCAAGATTGGGAGCCACATTGATGTAGCGGCATGTACCGAGCGGGGGATCGCGGTGGCAGAAGGGGTCGGCTCCCCCGTGGCTCCCGCCGAGCTGACCTGGGCCCTGGTGATGGCCTCAATGCGCCGCCTGCCCCAGTACATCTCCAACCTCAAGCATGGCGCTTGGCAGCAGTCCGGTCTCAAGACCGCGTCCATGCCCCCCAACTTCGGAGTCGGCAGCGTGCTGCGGGGTAAAACACTGGGTATCTGGGGTTATGGTCGCATCGGACAACTGGTGGCGGGCTATGGACGGGCGTTTGGCATGAACGTGCGCGTCTGGGGGCGTGAAGCCTCACGCGCGCAGGCGCTGACGGATGGGTACCAGGCTGCCGCCACGCGTGAAGAGTTTTTTTCGCAGTGCGACGTGATCTCGTTGCACCTGCGCCTGAACGACGAAACGCGCGGCATCATCTCGCTTGAAGACCTCTCGTGCATGAAGCCCACCTCGCTGCTGGTCAACACGTCCCGTGCAGAATTGATTGAACCCGACGCGCTCATCGCAGCACTCAACCGGGGTCGCCCGGGCCTGGCGGCCGTGGACGTGTTTGAGAGCGAACCCATCCTGCAAGGCCACGCCCTGCTCCGCCTGGAAAACTGCATCTGCACGCCACACATCGGGTACGTGGAGCAGGACAGCTACGAGCTCTACTTTGGTGCAGCTTTCGACAATGTGGTGAATTTCATCAAAGGCACGCCTACCAACATCGTGAATCCTGGCTCGCTACAAGTCAGGCGCTAACCGATCAAACCGTTGCGGCGTTGGCAACGCTGACTACACCGCGCAATWAAAAAGGCTTCCCGAGGGAAGCCTTTTTTGCGATTGCTGCAAGGCACCGAAATGCCCCGCAGCAGAAAGCAACACTCCAATTACAGAGGTGTCTTCTTGCCGTCCTTGTAGACGTACAGCGTGATCGCTGGGTTCTTCATTTCGCCGTTGGGTTCGAAGGCGATGGTGGAGGTCACGCCCTTGAAGTTGGACTTGGCGAGTTCGTTCACGTACACCTTGGGGTCCACGGAGTTGGCGCGCTTCATAGCGTCCACCAGCAGGAACGTGGCGTCATAGGTGTAGGGGCTGTACACCTGGAACTGGTTGGGGTACTTGGCGTCGTACTTGGCCTTCCAGGCCGTACCGCCAGGCATCTTGGCCAGCGAGGAGCCGCCTTCCGCGCAGATCACGTTAGCCAGGGTCTTGGCACCGGCAGCCAGCTTGGCGATTTCGGACGTGCAGACGCCGTCACCACCGAAGTACTTGACGTTGGCCATGCCCAGCTGTTCCATCTGGCGCAGCATGGGGCCGGCTTGAGGGTCCATACCACCGTAGAACACGGCATCAGGGTTCTTGGCCTTGATGGCGGTCAGGATGGCCATGAAGTCCGTGGCCTTGTCGGTGGTGAACTGCTCGTCCACCACCTTCATGCCCTTGGCCGTAGCGGTCTTCTTGAACACGTCGGCAACACCTTGGCCGTAAGCAGTACGGTCATCGATGATGGCAACGGTCTTGAGCTTCAGGGTGTCCACAGCGTAGAAGGCCAGACCAGCGCCCAGGGCGTTGTCGTTGGCGATGATACGGAACGTGGTCTTGTAGCCAGGCTTGGTCAGGTTGGGGTTGGTCGCAGCGCCCGTCACCATGGGGATGCCGCAATCGTTGTACACCTTGGAGGCGGGGATCGTGGTACCGGAGTTGAGGTGGCCGACAACGCCAGCGACCTTGGAGTCGCACAGCTTTTGTGCGGCGGCAGTGCCCTGCTTTGGATCGGCAGCGTCATCTTCAGCCTGCAGCTCGAACTTGATCTTCTTGCCGCCGATGGTGACGCCTTGAGCGTTCAGTTCTTCAATGGCCATGCGGGCGCCATTTTCGTTGTCCTTGCCGTAGTGGGCTTGGGCGCCGGAAACCGGAGCCACGTGGCCGATCTTGACCACCTGCTCTTGTGCAGAGGCCACACCAGCAACAGCCGCGATAGCAGCAACCACGGTCAGTTTCAACTTCAATTGCATATCAAATCTCCAGTAAAGATAAACGCTGAGAATCTTCTTGTGTCTCAACGCAGGCGAACATATCGCAATTTACGGGCCAGATCATTAGGGAACACGATTAAACGCAAGAGAAACCACAGGGGAATACCCTGTCATCCCTTGGACACAGGGGGCGCACCACTCGCCAGCTCGTCCGCCACCGCCTCGTACACCGCATGCCGCACCACCGATTCGATCTCTTCGCGCAGACGCGGAAGCACTGACCGCGTCTGCTCCTGCACCACTGTGGCGATTGCTTCGCGCAAGCGCTGGTCCAGCACTACATCCACGCGCTGCATGACGCGGTGCACCATGTACTCCTCCATCCCATCTGGCAAGGCGCGGGCCGCAACGGGCGCAGCCCCTGGCTTTTGGCCAGCAGGGATGGCAGCATGAACCGCCGGGCGAGTTTGGACATGCGATACCGGAGAACGTGATGGCTGGGGAGCAGCCACAGGGATTGGCGCAGCCACCGGGGAGGCCACAGGACGCTCTGTGGCAGGGGGCGCAGCGACCTGCGCCGCACTAGCCGGTCGCGCAGTGGGCAATGCAGGCCTGGCCAACGCCACAGACTGCGACGGCGACAGGACGGTGGTGCGGACCGCCGGATTTGGAGCCCCCGGGGCGAGGGGCGCCACGCCAGGCACCTGCACCACTTCGGTGAGCGTGGGTACAAACCGCGGAGGGGTTTTGGGTGGGAGCGCCATCAGCCCGCTTTCAACACCAGATCATGGCGGGTAATGGCGTAACCCCGGGACGCGTAATGGCGCCAACGCGCACGCGCCTGAGCACGGTCGGCTTCGTCCTGGGCGCTCACCACTTCGACCAGACGGTCAAAGCGACCAAAACCTTCCGGGACTTCCGCATTCAGGTTCAACAGCACTTCGTGATGCGGTGCCAGGCGTGCATCCTGCGCCAGCAACACCGGAGAGGCCTGAACCAGCTCTTCGTCCGAGTCGGCATGGCAATGGGCCACAAAGTCCTGGGGGGCCAACAACCAGAGCATGCGGTCCAGCGCCTGAAGCGCATCCGCAGGCGCGGCAATGACCAAACGAGCCCCGCTGCGCTGCACCTTGCGCGCAAACCGGCATGCGTAGGCCAGCTTGTCGGGTGCGTTGAAGTGAAACGCTACCTCGGTCATGACGCGTCACGCAGCCTTGGGGCTGGAGGACCGCTTGGCGGCTGGCTTGCCCACAGCTCCAGCAGCGGCCGTCCTGGTCACGGAGCGTGACGCGGACTTGGGTGCCTTGGCTTGTCGGACCTGCGACCTGGACTGCTCCAGCACATAGTGCACCAGCAGGCCGACCGGGCGTCCTGTGGAACCCTTGGCCGCGCCTCCCTTCCAGGCAGTGCCCGCAATGTCCAGGTGAGCCCAGGGCATGTCGCCGACGAACTTCTGCAAGAACTTGGCAGCGGTGATGGAGCCACCCGCACGGCCCGCCACGTTGCCCATATCGGCAAAGTTGCTCTTCAAGCCGTCTGCATAGTCATCGTCCAGCGGCATGCGCCAGCAGAGGTCTTGCGCGGCCTCACCAGCCGCCTGCAAGGACTCCGCCAGACCGTCGTTATTGGCAAACAAACCACTGCGTACGCCCCCCAGAGCGATCACGCAGGCGCCGGTCAGCGTCGCAATGTCAACCACGGCAGCAGGCTTGAATCGCGCTGCATAGGTCAACGCATCACACAACACCAGGCGCCCCTCCGCGTCGGTGTTCAAAATCTCGATGGTTTGGCCGCTCATGCTGGTGACCACATCGCCAGGCTTGACGGCGCGCCCGTCCGGCATGTTTTCGCAGGCGGGGATCAGGCCCACCACATTGACGGCAGGCTGCAGTTCGCCCAGCGCGCGGAAGGCTCCCAGCACGCTGGCAGCGCCGCACATGTCGAATTTCATCTCGTCCATCTCGGGCGCGGGCTTGATCGAGATGCCGCCGGTGTCAAAGGTGATGCCCTTGCCCACCAGCACGATGGGTGCCTGGTCCTTGGCAGCGCCGTTGTAGCGCAGCTCGATGAAACGCAGGGGCTCTTCAGAGCCCTTTGCCACAGCCATGAAGGCGCCCATGCCCAGACGCGCCACCTCTGCCGGGCCATGGACCTTGCACTGGATGCGTGGCAGCTTGGCCAGGGTTTTGGCCGCATCCGCCAGCAGGCTGGGGGTGGCATGGTTGGCTGGGCGATTGCCCCACTCCCTCGCAAACTCCACACCAGCGACCAGGGCGACCCCGCTGTCAAACCCGTCACGCGCACCGGTGGCATCGGGCACACCCACCACACAGCGGCTCAGGCTGCGTGCCTCCACCTTGGTCTTGGTGGTGGTGTAGACATAGCTCACGTCTGCCACCGCCTGCACGGCAGCGCTGACAGACGCCGCCGAGGCTGCGCCGGCAAAACACAGCACCATGCGCTTGGTCTGGGGCGCCTTGATGGCACCACCCAGTGCCTGCAGCGCCTGGCGCGTTGCGCGCGCCGATCCATCACCCAACCCCACCAGCACCACACGGCGGGCTGCAACGGCAGGCACCTGATACAGCTGCAGGTGTTTGCCCGCCTTGGTAGTCAGATCTCCGTTCTTGAGTGCCAAGGCCGCCAGGGCAGACAGCGCGTCCTTGCCCGGCTTGAAGCCCTCGGGAAGCAGGACAATCAGCAGGTCGCATTTCTCCGACGCTGCCGCAGCAAGTTCAAGGGTCTTGAGATCAAAGTTCATAATTGGTGTTTTCCTTCCAGCCAATGTTATTCGATTCATCCATCCGCAAGGAGCTGGCGCGCAGCTTCGGCGCGACCCTTGTGGTGCTGGTGACCGTGGTCATGACCATGATGCTCATCCGCACGCTGGGCCAGGCCTCCAAGGGCAGTGTCAGCCCGTCCGACGTGATGCTCGTCATGGGCTTCACCGTCTTGGGGCAATTGCCCACCATTCTCAGCCTCAGTCTGTTCATTGCGGTGGTCGGCACGCTATCGCGCATGTACCGTGACAGCGAAATGGTGATCTGGTTTGCCAGCGGGCGCGGCCTCATCAGTCTGGTGCGACCCCTGCTGCGCTTTGCGTGGCCGGTGATGGTGGTGATTGCCGTACTGTCGCTGCTGGTGTGGCCCTGGGCCAACTCACAGATCCAGGAGCTCAAGACCCGCTACGAGCAGCGCAGCGACATCGACCGCATTGCACCGGGCGAGTTCCAGGAGTCGTCCAACGGTAGCCGGGTGTTCTTCATCGACAAGGACACCCCCGACACGCAGGCCGCCAACAACGTCTTCATTGCCGCCAATGACGGCAAACGCGAATCCGTCACCTCCGCCCGCAGCGCCCGGCTGGAGAGCCAGGGCGGTGAACGCATGGCCCTGCTGAGCGACGGTCAGCGCCTGGAGACCTCGCGGGACAAGCCCGGCGTGAAGATCAGCGAGTTCAGCCTGTACGGCACCCGCGTCGGTAGTGCAGCACCCGGTGCGGCGGAAGAACTGGCGGTGAAGACACGCACGACCTACGACCTCGTGATGCGGCCGCTGCCGGCCTACCGCGCCGAGCTGGGCTGGCGGCTGGGCCTGGCACTGGCCGCGCTCAACTTTGTGCTGCTGGGTCTGGCTGTGGCCAGCGTCAACCCACGCGCAGCGCGCAGCACGAGCATGGTGTTTGCGCTGTTGCCTTCATCGTTTACTACAACCTCATGACCCTGGGCCAGAGCTGGGTGGGCGCGGACCGGCTGGGCC
>NZ_JBGFFF010000092.1:0-19074 GCF_056175785.1 Acidovorax sp. LjRoot204 | reverse complement strand
CTCGTACAGCGCAGCCAGGCACAGGAATACCGCCAGGATGGCAAAGCTGTACAGGATGAGCGACTGCGAGCCTGCCAGCTTTTCTTCGCGCGACTGGCCGGTCCATTCAAAACCGAAGCCTTGGGGCAGTTGGCCCGCGAGCTTCTCCATCTCGGCCATGGCAGCTCCCGTGCTGTAGCCCGGCGCTGGCGAGCCGGAAATACGCATGGCGGGGTAGCCGTTGTAGCGCACGGTTTGCTGCGCGCCGGTCACCCAGCGCGTGGTTGCGAACGCCGACAGCGGCACCGGTTTGCCCTGGCTGTTGGTGGCATTGATCTGCAGCAGATCGTCGGGCTGCATGCGCGCCGGCGCATCGGCCTGCACCACCACCCGCTGCAGGCGGCCCTGGTTCGGGAAGTCGTTCACATAGCTGGAGCCCAGCGCTGTGGAGAGCGCAGAGTTGATGGCGTCGAAGGGCACGCCCAGCGCGTTGGCCTTGTCACGGTCAATGTCGATTTGCAGCTGGGGCGCATCTTCCAGACCATCGGGGCGCAACTGCGTCAGCACCTTGCTCTGCGAGGCCATGCCCAGCAGTTGGTTGCGGGCTTTCACCAGGGCTTCGTGTCCTGCGCCGCCCCGGTCTTGCAGGCGGAATGTGAAGCCGCTGGCGTTGCCCAGCTCGGGAATGGGAGGCGGGCTCAGCGGAAAGATGAACGCATCGCGAATACCCATCAGCGCACCGAAGGCCCGGTTGGCCACGTCTTGTGCCGACTGGCCGGGGCCATGGCGTTCACTCCAGTCCTTGAGGGTCACAAACGCGAGGGCCGCGTTCTGCCCCTGGCCGGAGAAGCTGAAGCCCAGCACGCCCACCATGCTTTGCACTTCAGGCTGCTTCAGGATGAAGCCTTCGACCTGCTCCATCACGGCCAGCGTACGCTCCTGCGTGGCGCCCGGTGGCAATTGCACGTTGACGATGATGTTGCCCTGGTCTTCGCTGGGCAGGAACGAGGTCGGCAGGCGCATGTAGACCACGGTCACGGCGCCGATGATGGCTGCGTAGATCACCAGGTAACGCGCGGCGCGCCGCAGCATGCGGGCCACAAAGCCCTCATAGCCTTTGGCAGTGCGCGAAAAGCCGCGATTGAACCAGCCAAAGAAGCCAGTCTTCTCGTGGTGATGCCCCGCCTCGACCGGCTTGAGCAGGGTGGCGCACAGTGCCGGTGTGAGCGACAGGGCCATGAAGGCTGAGAAGCCAATGGATGCCACCATCACCGCCGAGAACTGGCGGTAGATGTTGCCCGTGGACCCTGCAAAAAATGCCAGCGGCACGAACACTGAGATCAGCACCACCGTCACGCCAATGATGGCGCCCGAGATCTGGCGCATGGCCTTGCGCGTGGCTTCCAGCGGCGACAGGCCTTCTTCGCTCATGATGCGCTCAACGTTCTCCACCACCACGATGGCGTCGTCCACCACGATGCCGATCACCAGCACCATGCCAAACATGGTCAGCACGTTGATCGAGAACCCCAGCGCCAGCAGTGTGGCAAACGTACCCAGCAGCGCAATCGGCACCACGATCGTCGGGATGATGGTGTAGCGCCAGTTCTGCAGAAACAGGAACATCACCAGGAACACCAACACCACGGCCTCGACCAGGGTTTCTGCGACCTGCTTGATGGAGATGTCCACGAAGCGCGAGCTGTCGTAAGGAATGCTCCAGCTCATACCTTCGGGGAAGTAGCGTGACAGCTCATCCATCTTCGCGCGTACGTCCTTGGCGGCCTCCAGTGCGTTACCGCTGGGCGACAACTGAACGCCGATGCCCACGGCGGGCTTTCCGTTCAGGCGTGCGGCGGTGGCGTACGCCTGGCCGCCCAGTTCCACACGCGCCACATCCTTGATGCGCACGGTGGACCCATCGGTGTTGGCACGCAGCACGACGTTGCCGAACTGTTCAACGCTGGACAGTTGCCCATTGACCACCACGGTGGCGGCAATGCCTTGGCCCGCGACATTGGGCAGGTCACCAATGGTGCCGCTGGCCACCTGGGCGTTCTGGGCGCGGATGGCGGCGGTGATCTCTGCTGCCGACAGGTTGTAGCTCACCATCTTGGCCGGATCGATCCAGATGCGCATGGCGCGCTCCGTGCCAAACAGCTGGGCCTGGCCAATACCCTTAAGGCGTTGCAGTTCTGGCACCACGTTGCGCGACGCATAGTCACCCAAGGCCACGGTGTCGGTGGCCGGGTTGCTAGACGACAGCATAGTGAACAGCAGGAAGTTGGAGCGCGACTTGTCCACGCGAACGCCCTGTTGTGTCACGGCAGAAGGCAGACGCGGCGTGGCCCGTGAAAGCCGGTTTTGCACGTCCACCTGCGCCAGGTCGGCATTGGTGCCGGGCTGGAAACTCAGCGTGATGCTGCCGGAACCATCGGCCTGCGCGACCGATTCCATGTAGATCAGCCCGGGGGAGCCGTTCATCTCGCGTTCGATGACCGACAGCACGCTGTCTTCGAGGGTTTGCGCCGATGCGCCGGGGTAGGCCGCGTTGATGACGATGGACGGTGGTGCCACCGGCGGGTACTGTGCAATGGGTAGCTGCGTGATGGCTACGCCGCCCATCACCATGATGAACAGCGCAATCACCCACGCAAAGATGGGGCGGTCAATGAAAAATTTGGCCATGCTGGATTGCCCCTTATGGCTTGGATGCGGCCGAAGCGGGCGCTGCCGGCGCCTCTGCGGAGGCTGGCGCTGAGGCAGTCGCTGCTGCCGGCGCAGGCGTGCCTGGTGCTTGCCATGGAACGGGCTTTACCGGGGTTCCGGGAGGCAGCATCTGCAGCTTCTGGAAGCCGTCCATCATCACTTTTTCACCCGCCTTCAGACCGTCCAGCACCACCCAGCGGTTGTTCTGTGCGGCACTGATCTTGACGGTGCGCTGCGACACCTTGCCGTCCTCGCCAACCACGCTGACCGTGTCGCCCTGCTGGGTGCGCGTGACAGCCTGCTGGGGCAGGGTGATGGCGTTGCTGGCCTGTGCCTGTTCAATCCGCACACGCAGATACAGTCCGGGCAGCAACTCGCCCTTGGGATTGGGCACCTCTGCGCGCAGGGTGACCTGGCCGGTGGTGGAGTCCACCGACAAGTCCGTGAACAGCAGCTTGCCAGCTTGTGCGTATTCAGATCCGTCGCTGAGCACCAGCTTGACGCTGGCTGCCTGGCTGCCGCCAGCGCGCTTGAACTGCCCACTTTCCATAGCGCGCCGCAGTTGGAAGACGTCACCGGCCGATTGGGTGAAGTTCACGTACACCGGGTCAATCTGCTGCACCACAGCCAATGCGGTCGCTTCGCCCTGGCCGACCAAGGCGCCTTCGGTGACCAGTGCGCGGCCAATGCGGCCGGAGATGGGGGAGGTCACGCTGGCATAGCTGAGGTTGATGTCGGCGGTGCGCACAGCAGCCTGGGCGGCCGCCACGTCGGCCTGGGCTTGTTTCTCGGCCGCCTCTGCGTTTACAAAGTCCTGCTTGCTGATGGCATTGGCTGCAACCAGGGGGCGATAGCGCTCAGCTTGTGCGCTGGCCTGTGCCAGATTGGCCTGGGCCTTGGCGAGGCTGGCGCGCGCGCTCTCTGCCGCTGCGGCGTAGGGAGCGGGATCAATGCGGAACAGCAACTGCCCGGCCTTGACGTCGCTACCTTCCTTGAACACGCGCTGCTGAAGGATGCCGGCGGCCCGTGCGCGCACTTGGGCCACCCGAGACGCCTCCACGCGGCCAGGCAGTTCGGTGATCAGCCCCACGTCGCCGGGCGTGGCGGTAACGACTCCCACTTCGACCGGGGGCGGCTTGGGACCGCCTGCCCCGGCGGCCTGTCCATCGGCCTTGCCACAGGCGGACACAAGCAGTACTGCTGCGCTGATGGCAGCCAGCGAAAGTACTCGTAGGGTGGTGGTGGCACGCAAGTAAGGGGTGCCGGATGCGTCACGCAGTTGAGGCATGAGAGTCCTTTGGGTGGGCGTCAAAAAAAGGGATCTGGAAAAAGTGGGAGGTCTGGAGCGCTTCGCTCAATGCCCCGACAGTTTGATCAGAAATTATACATACAGACATGAATGTATAATTGTCGACTGCTGCAGATGCCCCTAGGCAGTCGTAGGGGTTTTGGAGACTCAACAGGATGTTTGACTATGGCGCGCCGGACAAAAGAAGATGCAATCGCAACCCGCAACGGGTTGATCGATGCGGCTGAGTTGGTGTTTCGGGAAAAAGGGGTGTCCCGCGCGTCGCTGAGTGATATTGCCCAGGCGGCGGGAGCCACGCGTGGTGCGATCTACTGGCACTTCAAGGACAAGGTGGATCTGTTTAGCGCCATGATGGACCGTGTCACGCTGCCGCTGGAACAGGGTTTTGCCAGTTTTGAAGACAGCACCTGCGCTGATCCTGTGCAACGCCTTCGGGCGGTGATGGCGCTGGTGCTGCGCAGTGTGGCCTCGGACGAGCACACCCGAAGGGTTTTCGAGATTGCGTTGTACAAGGTGGAATACGTGAACGAGCTGATGGGGCTGCGCGAGCGCCATGTGGCTGCCTCCGAAGGGTTTACGCAGCAGCTGGCGCGCGACTTTGCGCTGGCTGCTGAGTCGCAAGGGGTGGTGCTGTCGATGTCGGCGATGGATGCGGCCATCAGCCTGCATGCCCTTTTTGATGGGCTGATCCGCAACTGGATTCTGAATGACGGTGGCTTTGATCTCATTGGCGTAGGTGGCGCCAGCACCGACGCATTTTTGCGTGGTGTGGGGTTGTCGCTGGTCGGGGCGAAAGTGCCTGCTGCATCCTGCGGGGGCTGAGCGCCAGGGCTTTTTTTTGTTTGGATGCTTGCCGCGTGCAATAATCAAAGGCTGCGTCAATCAGAGGTATGCGGCTGTAGCTCAGTGGATAGAGTATTGGCCTCCGAAGCCAAGGGTCGTGGGTTCGATCCCCGCCAGCCGCACCAACGGTACATGCAGCAGCGAGCGCTTACAGCGTTTGTGAAGAGCGTCAAATGCGTTTAATTTCTGAACGCGTAAAAATTTGGTGCTATAATTCGAAATTCTCCGGAGGGGTGCCCGAGTGGCTAAAGGGGGCAGACTGTAAATCTGTTGGCTTACGCCTACACTGGTTCGAATCCAGTCCCCTCCACCAGTGAGTGAGCAGTGTTGAGAGTGATGCTTGACTTTGTGAGTGCAAAGTTGGGTTCGCAAAGGCCGGTGGTCTGCGCGGGAGTAGTTCAATGGTAGAACCCTAGCCTTCCAAGCTAATGACGCGGGTTCGATTCCCGTCTCCCGCTCCATTGTTTGTTGTGCTGGTTTTTTGAGTAGAGATTTTTGGTGTTGTGCGAGCGGCGCCAATTGCCCATGTGGCTCAGTGGTAGAGCACTCCCTTGGTAAGGGAGAGGTCGCGGGTCCGATTCCCGCCATGGGCACCATTTTCTGGTGCGTCCGGTTCTGGTTGCGCCGAGATCCTGTTGTGTTGATTTAGATTTTTTTCGGAGTCGGAAAAATGGCAAAAGGAAAATTCGAGCGGACCAAGCCCCACGTGAACGTGGGCACGATCGGTCACGTGGACCATGGCAAGACGACGCTGACGGCAGCTATCGCTACCGTGCTGTCCGCCAAGTTCGGCGGCGAAGCCAAGGCCTACGACCAGATCGACGCTGCGCCCGAAGAAAAGGCCCGCGGTATCACGATCAACACCGCCCACGTGGAATACGAAACGGCCAACCGCCACTACGCTCACGTGGACTGCCCCGGCCACGCCGACTATGTGAAGAACATGATCACCGGCGCTGCCCAGATGGACGGCGCTATCCTGGTCTGCTCCGCTGCTGACGGCCCAATGCCCCAGACCCGCGAGCACATCCTGCTGGCTCGCCAAGTGGGCGTGCCTTACATCATCGTGTTCCTGAACAAGTGCGACATGGTGGACGACGAAGAACTGCTGGAACTCGTCGAAATGGAAGTGCGCGAACTCCTGGACAAGTACGACTTCCCAGGCGACGACACCCCCATCATCCGTGGCTCCGCCAAGCTCGCCCTGGAAGGCGACAAGGGCAAGCTGGGTGAAGAAGCCATCATGAAGCTGGCCGAAGCCCTGGACACCTACATCCCCACGCCAGAGCGCGCTGTGGACGGTGCCTTCCTGATGCCTGTGGAAGACGTGTTCTCCATCTCCGGCCGTGGCACCGTGGTGACCGGTCGCGTGGAACGCGGCATCATCAAGGTCGGCGAAGAAATCGAAATCGTGGGTATCCGCGACACGCAAAAGACCACCTGCACCGGCGTGGAAATGTTCCGCAAGCTGCTGGACCAAGGCCAAGCTGGCGACAACGTCGGCCTGCTGCTGCGCGGTACCAAGCGCGAAGACGTGGAGCGTGGCCAAGTGCTGTGCAAGCCCGGCTCGATCAAGCCCCACACCCACTTCACGGCTGAGGTGTATGTGTTGAGCAAGGACGAAGGCGGTCGCCACACTCCTTTCTTCAACAACTACCGTCCCCAGTTCTACTTCCGCACGACCGACGTGACTGGCGCCATCGAGCTGCCAGCCGACAAGGAAATGGTCATGCCTGGTGACAACGTGTCGATCACTGTGAAGCTGATCAATCCCATCGCCATGGAGGAAGGTCTGCGCTTCGCTATCCGCGAAGGCGGCCGTACCGTGGGCGCTGGCGTCGTGGCCAAGATCATTGCTTAATCAAGCAAGGTATACAGGGGTATAGCTCAATTGGCAGAGCGTCGGTCTCCAAAACCGAAGGTTGTAGGTTCGATTCCTACTGCCCCTGCCACTTGAATGTGGCCCCCAACAAGCCCGCCAGACCCTGGCGGGCTTCGGTGTCTTAAGTGATGCCGTGACTAGGAAGCAGGAAATACTCAAAGATGGCCACTTCACAGGTTGAAACTGTCAATACAGGCGCAGACAAGGCCAAGCTCGCAGCGGTAGTGGCGTTGGTCATTGCCTCCGTTGCGGGCTTTTATTTGTTGAGCAAGCAAGGCGCTGTCGTGCAGTGGGCGGCATTGATCGTCGGGCTGGTTGCGGCTGCGGCGGTGTTTTTGGTGTCGGAATCGGGGCGTCAATTCGTCGCGTTTGCCAAAGACGCATGGCGCGAAGTGAAAAAGGTGGTCTGGCCTACGCGCAAGGAAACCTTGCAGATGACGGCCTATGTGTTTGCCTTTGTGGTCATCATGGCGCTTTTTCTGTGGTTCACGGACAAGACGCTGGAGTGGGTCTTGTACGACTTGATTTTGGGTTGGAGAAAGTCATGACGACCGCTGCGGAAATCACGGGAGCACAAGCTCCTGCAGGCGCTTCTGCCTCGGCCAATCCAGACCTGCGCTGGTACATTGTCCATGCCTATTCAGGCATGGAAAAAGCGGTCGAACGCAACATTCAGGAGCGCATCGGCCGTTCTGGCATGCAAGACAAATTTGGTCGGATCTTGGTGCCGACCGAAGAAGTCGTGGAAATGAAGAACGGCCAACGCAAGACGACGGAGCGTCGCTTGTTCCCTGGCTATGTGTTCGTTGAGATGGTGATGGATGACGACACCTGGCACTTGGTGAAGCACACTAACAAGGTCACGGGTTTCGTGGGCGGTGCCAAGAACAGGCCTGCCCCCATCTCGGAAGACGAAGTGCAAAAGATCGTCAGCCAGATGCAGGAAGGCACCGACAAACCACGCCACAAGATCGAGTTCATGGTGGGCGAGTTGGTGCGCGTCAAGGAAGGTCCTTTCACGGACTTCAATGGCTCTGTCGAGGAAGTCAATTACGAAAAGAGTCGCGTGCGCGTCTCTGTGATGATTTTCGGTCGCTCGACCCCTGTGGAGTTGGAGTTCGGACAGGTCGAAAAGACATAAATCTGTCGATCACAAGCCTGACTGCCTCGGCAGTCAGGGCAATGATTTTAGACGCCGCACTTTTCGGCTCGGTGCGGATGTCGTGACAGTGAGTCGTTAACCCGGGGAGCTGGTGGCTGCATGGTGCAACACAAGCGTTATGACCCGTCAGGAGTAAAGCATGGCGAAAAAAATCGTCGGTTTTATCAAGCTGCAAGTTCCAGCTGGTAAGGCCAATCCATCCCCACCGATCGGCCCAGCACTGGGTCAACGTGGCCTCAACATCATGGAGTTCTGCAAGGCATTCAATGCGCAGACCCAAGGTGTGGAGCCAGGTCTGCCACTGCCCGTGGTCATCACGGCGTTCGCAGACAAGAGCTTTACCTTCATCATCAAGACGCCGCCTGCGACGACTCTGATCAAGAAGGCCATCAAGCTCGAAAAGGGTTCTTCCAATGCCCTGAAGACCAAGGTTGGCAAGATCACGCGCGAACAGCTCGAAGAGATCGCCAAGACCAAGATGAAGGACATGAACGCCGCTAACGTTGACGCTGCTGTCCGTACGCTGGCTGGTTCCGCACGCTCGATGGGCGTGACGGTGGAGGGTTTGTAAATGGCCAAGTTGACGAAAAAGCAAAAGGCCCTGCAGGGCAAGGTTGACAGCACCAAGCTGTACGCTTTTGCAGACGCAGTGGCGCTCGTGAAAGAAGCTGCAACGGCCAAGTTCGACGAATCCATCGACGTGGCAGTGCAACTGGGCATCGATGCCAAGAAGTCGGACCAAGTGGTGCGTGGCGCCGTGGTGCTGCCCAATGGCACTGGCAAGACGACCCGTGTCGCTGTGTTTGCACAAGGCGCCAAGGCCGAAGAAGCCAAGGCTGCGGGTGCTGACATCGTTGGCATGGACGACCTGGCTGCCATGGTCAAGGCTGGTGACATGCCTTTCGACGTGGTGATTGCTGCCCCCGACGCTATGCGCGTTGTGGGTACGCTGGGCCAGATTCTGGGCCCTCGTGGTCTGATGCCTAACCCCAAGGTTGGCACCGTGACTCCTGACGTTGCCACGGCTGTGAAGAACGCCAAGGCTGGTCAGGTGCAATTCCGCGTGGACAAGGCCGGTATCGTGCACAGCACCATTGGCCGCCGTTCGTTCGACAACGAAAAGCTGCAAGGCAACCTGGCTGCGCTGATCGATGCACTGAACAAGGCCAAGCCAGCTTCGAGCAAGGGTCTGTACCTGCGCAAGGTCGCTGTGTCCTCCACGATGGGCGTTGGCGTCCGCGTGGATACGCAATCCATCGCAGCGTAATTGCGATTGAAATCTTCGGGCCTTTTTCAAAGGGCCTGATGTGGTGGGCTGTGGGTGGTGCAATACCTGCCTGCAGGCCATCCAAGACCGTTGGTGTGTGGTTCGCCGCACTTAATCCCCTTGCGGGGCCAACGCAGATGGCGATCCCGCTGCAGATGGAATTCGTTCCGAAACAGTTGGTCGCTGCAACAAGAGCGCGCAGGAGGGTGCAAGCCTGAGTGCGCAATTTAAGGAGTAGACCTTGAGTCTTAATCGCAGTGAGAAAGAAGCGGTCATCAGTGAAGTGACCAGCCTCGCCGCTAAAGCTCAAACGCTTGTGATCGCGGAATACCGTGGCATCACGGTCGCCGACATGACCAAACTGCGCGTTGATGCTCGCAGCAAGGGTGTGAGCCTGAGTGTTCTGAAGAACACCCTGGCCCGCCGTGCTGTGGCAGGCAGCCAGTTTGACGTGGTGGCAGACCAGATGACCGGTCCCCTGATCTATGGCTTCTCCGAAGACGCCGTGGCTGCCGCGAAAGTGGTGGCTGACTTTGCGAAGACCAACGACAAGTTGGTGATTCGCGGTGGCGCTTTCGGTGGTAAAGCCCTGGACGTCAACGGCGTGAAGCAACTGGCCAACATTCCTTCCAAGGAAGTTCTGCTGGCTCAGATTTGTGGCTTGCTTATGTCCCCCATGTCGCGTACAGCCGTTGTGCTGGGCGCACTGGCGGCGAAAAAAGGCGAAGGCGCAGCCGCACCGGCCGCCGAACCTGCAGCAGCTTGATAGCTGGGCAGTCAACCAACACAATTGTTAGGAAATCAAAATGGCATTCGATAAAGACGCATTTTTGACCGCGCTGGACAGCATGACGGTTCTGGAACTCAATGACCTGGTGAAGGCCATTGAAGAGAAGTTTGGCGTGAGCGCTGCAGCTATGGCTGCTCCTGCTGCCGCTGGTGGTGGTGCTGGCGCCGCTGCTGCTGAAGAAAAGACGGAATTCAACGTGGTGCTGACCGAAGCCGGCGCCAACAAGGTGTCCGTCATCAAGGCAGTGCGCGAAATCACCGGCCTGGGCCTCAAGGAAGCCAAGGACCTGGTGGACGGCGCTCCCAAGAACGTCAAGGAAGGCATTGCCAAGGCCGACGCCGAAGCAGCCGTCAAGAAGCTGGTGGAAGCCGGCGCCAAGGCCGAACTCAAGTAATTCGGTCTTGCTCAAGGGCTGGAGTGCTCCTCAAAGGGCCTCCAGCCTTTGGTGCTTTCAGAGAGCACCCGTAAGCCCCGTCTGCAACGAGGCTTTCGAGTGTCTTCTGACAACCCCGACAGCAGAAGACGCCTTGGTTCGGGTGATGTGCAACGCATCACCGTCCGCCATGGTTGGTAGTGGCCAACCGCCAAGCCCGTAAGGACCACGCTCCTTGCGGGTCAGTCGTCGAAGACCCAGGACTCATGTCTTTGCCCGGAGATCTCATGGCCTATTCCTACACCGAACGCAAGCGAATTCGCAAAAGTTTCGGCACCCGCGATAGCGTGCTCGAAGTTCCTTATCTGCTGCAGATGCAGAAGGACGCATACACCGCTTTCCTGCAGGCAGATACAGCACCCCAGAAAAGAACCATCGAAGGCCTTCAGGCTGCATTCGACGCTGCCTTCCCTATCGTCTCCCACAACGGTTTTGTGGAGATGAAGTTCATTGAGTACAACCTGGCAAAGCCTGCCTTCGATGTGCGTGAGTGCCAGACCCGTGGTCTGACGTTCGCCTCGGCAGTGCGCGCGAAGGTGCAACTGATCATCTATGACCGCGAGTCCTCGACGTCGCAGTCCAAGGTGGTCAAGGAAGTGAAGGAGCAAGAGGTCTACATGGGGGAAGTGCCCCTGATGACCGACAAGGGCTCGTTCATCATCAACGGCACGGAGCGCGTGATCGTGTCGCAGCTGCACCGTTCGCCAGGCGTGTTTTTCGAGCATGACAAGGGCAAGACCCACAGCTCGGGCAAGCTGCTGTTCTCGGCTCGGATCATCCCGTACCGCGGCTCCTGGCTCGACTTCGAGTTCGACCCCAAGGACATCCTGTACTTCCGCGTGGACCGTCGCCGCAAGATGCCGGTCACGATTCTGCTCAAGGCCATCGGCCTGAACCCCGAGTCCATCCTGGCGAACTTCTTCGTCAACGACAACTTCCGTTTGATGGACAGCGGTGCGCAAATGGAGTTTGTCTCCGAGCGCCTGCGTGGCGAAGTGGCACGCTTCGACATCACCGACAAGTCGGGCAAGGTGGTTGTGGCCAAGGACAAGCGCGTCACGGCCCGTCACACCCGCGAACTGGAGCAGTCTGGCACCACGCACATCAGCGTGCCAGAAGACTTCCTGATTGGCCGTGTGGTCGCTCGCAACATTGTGGACGCCGACACGGGCGAAATCATCGCCAAGGCCAATGAAGAACTGACCGAAGCGCTGCTCAAGAAGCTGCGCACTGCCGGCGTGCAAGACCTGCAGGTCATCTACACGAACGAACTGGACCAAGGCGCCTACATCTCGCAGACCCTGCGCATCGATGAAACGGTGGACGAGTTCGCTGCACGCGTGGCCATCTACCGCATGATGCGCCCCGGCGAGCCGCCGACAGAAGACGCCGTGCAGGCCCTGTTCCAGCGCCTGTTCTACAACCCCGACACGTACGACCTGTCGCGCGTGGGCCGCATGAAGTTCAACGCCAAGATTGGCCGCGACGAATCCACTGGCCCCATGGTGCTGTCCAACGAAGACATCCTGGCCGTGGTCAAGATCCTGGTGGACCTGCGCAACGGCAACGGCGAAGTCGATGACATCGATCACTTGGGCAACCGCCGCGTGCGCTGCGTGGGCGAACTGGCCGAAAACCAGTACCGCACGGGCCTGGCACGTATCGAAAAGGCCGTGAAGGAGCGTCTGGGCCAGGCCGAGCAAGAGCCGCTGATGCCCCACGACCTGATCAACAGCAAGCCGATCTCGGCCGCCCTGAAGGAATTCTTCGGTGCCTCGCAGCTGTCGCAGTTCATGGACCAGACCAACCCGCTGGCGGAAATCACGCATAAGCGCCGTGTATCTGCCCTCGGCCCAGGCGGTCTGACCCGTGAACGTGCAGGCTTCGAAGTGCGTGACGTGCACGTGACCCACTACGGTCGCGTCTGCCCTATCGAAACGCCTGAAGGTCCGAACATTGGTCTGATCAACTCGCTGGCTCTGTACGCCCGCCTGAACGAGTACGGTTTCATTGAGACCCCGTACCGTCGTGTGGTGGACGGCAAGGTGACCAACGACATCGACTATCTGTCGGCGATCGAAGAAGGCAAATACGTGATTGCGCAGGCCAATGCGCAGCTCGACAAGGACGGTCGTCTGACGGGTGAACTGGTCTCAGCCCGTGAAAAGGGTGAGTCGATTCTGTGCGGCGCAGATCGCGTGCAGTACATGGACGTGTCGCCCGCGCAGATCGTGTCGGTGGCAGCCTCGCTGGTGCCATTCCTGGAGCACGATGACGCGAACCGCGCGTTGATGGGCGCCAACATGTCGCGCCAGGCCGTGCCTGTGCTGCGTCCTGAAAAGCCCCTGGTCGGTACGGGCATCGAACGCGTCGCCGCTGTGGACTCGGGCACCGTGGTGACCGCTACACGTGGTGGTATCGTGGATTACGTGGATGCCACCCGTATCGTGGTCCGCGTGAACGACGACGAAGCCGTGGCCGGTGAAGTGGGTGTGGACATCTACAACCTTATCAAGTACCAGCGTTCCAACCAGAACACCAACATCCACCAGCGTCCTATCGTCAAGAAGGGTGACAAGCTGGTCAAGGGTGACGTCGTGGCCGACGGTGCATCGACGGACTTTGGCGAAATCGCCATCGGCCAGAACATGCTGATCGCGTTCATGCCCTGGAACGGCTACAACTTCGAAGACTCGATCCTGATCTCCGAACGCGTGGTGTCGGAAGACCGCTACACCTCGATCCACATCGAAGAGCTGGTGGTCATGGCTCGCGACACGAAGCTGGGTGCAGAAGAAATCACACGCGACATTCCGAACCTGTCGGAACAGCAACTGAACCGTCTGGACGAGTCCGGCATCATCTACGTGGGCGCCGAAGTGCAACCCGGCGACACGCTGGTCGGCAAGGTCACGCCCAAGGGCGAAACCACCCTCACGCCTGAAGAGAAGCTGCTGCGCGCCATCTTCGGCGAGAAGGCTTCCGACGTGAAGGACACGTCGCTGCGCGTGGACCAGGGGTCGTCCGGCACCGTGATCGACGTGCAGGTGTTCACCCGCGAAGGCATCCAGCGTGACAAGCGCGCCCAGCAGATCATCGACGATGAACTCAAGCGCTTCCGTCTGGACCTGAACGACCAGCTGCGCATCGTGGAGGCCGACGCCTTTGATCGTATCGAGAAGCTGCTGACCGGCCGCGTGGCCAACGGCGGTCCACAGAAGCTCGCCAAGGGCACGAAGATCGACAAGGCCTATCTGGCTTCCGTCGAAAAGTTCCACTGGTTCGACATCCGCCCTGCGGAAGACGAAGTCGCCACCCAGCTCGAATCCATCAAGAACGCGCTGGAGCAAACGCGCCACAGCTTCGACCTGGCCTTTGAAGAAAAGCGCAAGAAGCTCACGCAAGGCGACGAGCTGCCTGCTGGCGTGCTCAAGATGGTCAAGGTGTACCTTGCCGTCAAGCGCCGTCTGCAGCCTGGCGACAAAATGGCCGGCCGCCACGGTAACAAGGGTGTGGTGTCCAAGATCGTTCCGGTCGAAGACATGCCCTACATGGCCGACGGCACGCCTGCCGACATCGTTCTGAACCCGCTGGGCGTGCCCTCGCGGATGAACATTGGTCAGGTGCTGGAAGTCCACCTGGGCTGGGCCGGCAAGGGCATTGGTCAGCGCATTGGCAACATGCTCCAGGAGCAGGCCAAGGCGTCCGAGCTGCGCACCTTCCTAGAAGAGGTGTACAACTCGCGCGGCCGCAAGGAAGACCTGTCGCAACTGAGCGACGACGACCTGATGGCCATGGCGGAAAACCTGACGAGTGGTGTGCCTTACGCCACCCCCGTGTTCGATGGTGCTTCGGAAGACGAAATCAAGGACATGCTCAAGATCGCCTACCCGGACGATATTGCTGAGCGCAAGGGCCTGACACCGACCCGCACACAGGCTTATCTGTTTGATGGCCGCACGGGCGAGCGCTTTGAGCGCCCGACCACCATCGGCTACATGCACTACCTGAAGCTGCACCACTTGGTGGACGACAAGATGCACGCCCGCTCGACCGGTCCTTACTCGCTCGTCACGCAGCAGCCGCTGGGTGGTAAGGCGCAGTTCGGTGGCCAGCGTTTCGGGGAAATGGAAGTGTGGGCGCTGGAAGCTTACGGCGCCGCCTACGTGCTGCAGGAAATGCTGACCGTGAAGTCCGACGACGTCGTGGGCCGTACCAAGGTGTACGAGTCCATCGTCAAGGGCGAACACGCCATCGAAGCCGGCATGCCGGAATCGTTCAACGTGCTGGTCAAGGAAATCCGTTCGCTGGGCCTGGACATCGAGCTGGAACGCTCCTAAGCAGAAAAGGAAAGAGTCACTATGAAATCGCTACTCGACCTGTTCAAGCAATTCACGCCGGACGAGCATTTCGATGCCATCCGCATCGGCATGGCTTCGCCCGAGAAGATCCGTTCGTGGTCTTTCGGCGAAGTGAAGAAGCCCGAAACCATCAACTACCGCACATTCAAGCCCGAGCGTGACGGTCTGTTCTGCGCCAAGATTTTTGGTCCTATCAAGGACTACGAATGCCTGTGCGGCAAGTACAAGCGCCTCAAGCACCGCGGTGTGATCTGCGAGAAGTGCGGCGTTGAAGTCACGCAGACCAAGGTGCGTCGCGAGCGCATGGGCCACATTGATCTGGCCGCACCTTGCGCTCACATCTGGTTCCTGAAGTCGCTGCCTTCGCGTCTGGGCCTGGTGCTCGACATGACGCTGCGCGACATCGAACGCGTGCTGTACTTTGAAGCCTACGTGGTGACCGACCCCGGCATGACCCCGCTGAAGAAGTTCAGCATCATGTCCGAGGACGACTACGACGCCAAGCGCAAGGAATACGGCGACGAGTTCATCGCCAAGATGGGCGCCGAAGGCATCAAGGACCTGCTGGAATCCATCGACATCGACCTGTCGATCGAACGCCTGCGCGGTGACCTGACCGGCTCCGAAGTCAAGGTCAAGAAGAACGCCAAGCGCCTGAAGGTGCTCGAAGCCTTCAAGAAGTCGGGCATCAAGCCCGAGTGGATGGTGCTGGAAGTGCTGCCCGTGCTGCCACCGGACCTGCGTCCGCTGGTGCCGCTGGACGGCGGCCGCTTCGCGACCTCCGACCTGAATGACCTGTACCGCCGCGTCATCAACCGCAACTCGCGTCTGCGCCGCCTGCTGGAGCTGAAGGCCCCTGAAATCATCGCCCGCAACGAAAAGCGGATGCTGCAGGAAGCCGTCGACTCGCTGCTGGACAACGGCCGCCGTGGCAAGGCCATGACGGGCGCCAACAAGCGTGCGCTGAAGTCGCTGGCCGACATGATCAAGGGCAAGTCCGGCCGTTTCCGCCAGAACTTGCTGGGCAAGCGCGTGGACTACTCCGGTCGTTCCGTGATCACCGTGGGCCCAACGCTCAAGTTGCACCAGTGCGGTCTGCCCAAGCTGATGGCGCTGGAGCTGTTCAAGCCTTTCATCTTCTCGCGCCTCGAAGCCATGGGCATCGCGACGACGATCAAGGCCGCCAAGAAGGAAGTCGAATCCGGCACCCCCGTGGTGTGGGACATCCTGGAAGAGGTCATCAAGGAACACCCCGTGATGCTGAACCGTGCACCCACGCTGCACCGTTTGGGCATCCAGGCCTTTGAACCCATCCTGATCGAAGGCAAGGCCATCCAGCTGCACCCCCTCGTCTGCGCGGCCTTCAACGCCGACTTCGACGGTGACCAGATGGCTGTGCACGTCCCGCTGTCGGTGGAAGCACAAATGGAAGCCCGCACGCTGATGCTGGCCTCCAACAACGTGCTGTTCCCCGCCTCGGGCGAACCCTCCATCGTGCCTTCGCAGGACGTGGTGCTGGGTCTGTACTACGCCACCCGTGACCGTATCAACGGCAAGGGTGAAGGCCTGGTGTTCGCTGACACCGGCGAAGTGCAGCGTGCCCTGGACGCTGGCCAGGTCGAACTGGCTGCCAAGATCACGGTGCGCATGACCGAGTGGACCAAGGACAAGGCCACGGGCGAGTTTGTGCCCTCGACCTCGCTGGTGGAAACCACTGCAGGCCGCGCACTGCTGTCCGAGATCCTGCCCAAGGGCCTGCCGTTCAGCAACATGAACAAGGCGTTGAAGAAGAAGGAAATCTCCAAGCTCATCAACGTGAGCTTCCGCAAGTGCGGCCTGAAAGAAACCGTGGTGTTTGCAGACAAGCTGCTGCAAAACGGTTTCCGCCTGGCTACGCGCGCCGGTATCTCCATTGCCATCGACGACATGCTGGTGCCTCCGCAGAAGGCCGGCATCATTGAGCGCTCCGAGAAGGAAGTCAAAGAGATCGAACAGCAGTACGTGTCCGGTCTGGTGACGTCTGGCGAGCGCTACAACAAGGTGGTGGATATCTGGGGCAAGGCCGGCGACGAAGTGTCCAAGGTGATGATGGCCCAGCTGTCCAAGCAAAAGGTCACCGACCGCCACGGCAAGGAAGTGGACCAGGAGTCTTTCAACTCCATCTACATGATGGCCGACTCCGGTGCCCGCGGCTCTGCGGCCCAGATCCGTCAGGTGGCGGGTATGCGGGGTCTGATGGCCAAGCCAGACGGCTCGATCATCGAGACGCCCATTACCGCGAACTTCCGCGAAGGTCTGAACGTGCTGGAGTACTTCATCTCCACCCACGGTGCCCGTAAGGGTCTGGCCGACACGGCGCTGAAGACGGCGAACTCCGGTTACCTCACCCGCCGTCTGGTGGACGTGACGCAGGACCTGGTTGTGACCGAAGAGGATTGCGGCACGGCCAATGGTTCGCTGATGCGCGCCATCGTCGAAGGCGGTGAAGTGATCGAATCGCTGCGCGAGCGTATCCTGGGCCGCACTGCGGCTGAGGACGTACTGCACCCCGAGAACCGCGCGGTGCTGGTCGAAGCTGGTGTGATGTTGGACGAAGACCTGATCGAAGAGCTCGAAGCCGCTGGCGTGGACGAAGTGAAGGTGCGCACGGCCCTGACCTGCGAAACCCGCTACGGCCTGTGCGCCAAGTGCTACGGCCGCGACCTGGGCCGCGGTGGCCTGATCAACCTCGGCGAAGCCGTGGGTGTGATCGCTGCCCAGTCCATCGGCGAGCCCGGCACGCAGCTGACCATGCGTACGTTCCACATCGGTGGAGCCGCTTCGCGTGCAGCCATCGCGTCGAGCGTGGAAGCCAAGTCCAACGGCGTGATCGGCTTCAACGCCACGATGCGCTACGTGAGCAACACCAAGGGCGAGCTGGTGGTGATTGCACGTTCGGGTGAAATCATCATCCAGGACGAGCATGGCCGCGAGCGTGAGCGCCACAAGGTGCCTTACGGTGCGACGCTGACGGTGAAGGCCGACCAGCAGATCAAGGCCGGTACGATCCTGGCCAACTGGGACCCGCTGACGCGACCCATCATCACCGAGTTCGCCGGCCAGACCAAGTTCGAGAACGTCGAAGAAGGCCTGACGGTGGCCAAGCAGGTCGATGAAGTGACCGGTCTGTCCACGCTGGTGGTGATCGATCCGAAGCGCCGTGGTGCCGCGAAGGTGGTGCGTCCGCAGGTGAAGCTGATCGACGCCCAGGGCAACGAAGTGAAGATCCCTGGTACCGACCACTCGGTGACCATCGGCTTCCAGGTCGGTGCTCTGATCCAGGTGCGCGATGGCCAGGACGTGGGCCCCGGCGAAGTGCTGGCGCGTATTCCGGTCGAAGGCCAGAAGACCCGCGACATTACCGGCGGTTTGCCCCGCGTGGCCGAGCTGTTCGAAGCCCGTACACCGAAGGACAAGGGCACCCTGGCCGAAATGACCGGTACCGTGTCGTTCGGCAAGGAAACCAAGGGCAAGGTTCGCCTGCAGATCACTGACCCTGAAGGTCGCGTGTTCGAAGAGCTCGTGCCCAAGGAAAAGAACATCCTGGTGCACGAAGGCCAGGTGGTGAACAAGGGCGAATCGATTGTGGACGGCCCGGCCGACCCACAAGACATTCTGCGTTTGCTGGGTATCGAAGAACTCTCGCGCTACATCGTCGATGAAGTGCAGGACGTGTACCGCTTGCAGGGCGTGAAGATCAACGACAAGCACATCGAGGTGATCGTTCGCCAGATGCTGCGCCGCGTCGTGGTCGAGAACGTCGGCGAGTCGAACTACATTGCCGGCGAGCAGGTCGAGCGCTCCGAGATCCTCAACACCAACGAGGCACTGCAGGCCGAGGGCAAGATCCCTGCGACCTACAGCAACCTGTTGCTGGGTATCACGAAGGCATCGTTGTCCACCGACAGCTTCATCAGCGCCGCGTCCTTCCAGGAAACCACGCGCGTGCTGACCGAAGCCGCCATCATGGGCAAGCGCGACGAGTTGCGTGGCCTGAAGGAAAACGTGATCGTGGGTCGCCTGATCCCTGCCGGTACGGGTCTGGCCTACCACCAGGCACGCAAGGCCAAGGACGCCATGGACGACGCCGAGCGCCGCGCCATTGCCGAAGCCGAAGCCGCCGAAATGGCAGCCCAGTCGGACGCCTCGGATGTGGACAGTGGCAGCGTCACTGCCACAGACGCAGCGGCAGACTGATAGAAAACAGCAAGGCCTCCCCCAGGCCCTGCTGCGGTCGCCACAGCGCCCCCGTCCTGTCCCAGGCAGGCCGGGGGCGTTTTTGATGGACGCGTGTCTTTTC